>JAWXUG010000033.1:0-12437 GCA_044432885.1 Erysipelotrichaceae bacterium
TTTTGCTAATGAAGGGGACCGCCCATATTTAACAACAGTTGGGCCAGAAGTTATTGCTACATATGTGCGTATAGCTACTGAAGTATCTAAAGAATTAACTGTACCGTTTGGATGTGGTGTTTTAATTGATCCAAAAGCAACTATTGCGGTTGCAAATGCAATTGGTGCTAAATTTGTAAGAACTTATGTAAGTAACTCTTATGAAGGATCATTTGGAAGTCAATCATTTAATCCAGGAGAAATCTTCAGATATCAAAAAGCGATTGGCGCAGAAAAAGTTCGTGTTTATACTTACTTTGAACCACATGGTGCAACATGTGTCGATACACGACCTGTAAGTGAACAAATCGATTCAGGATTTGCTGTTATGCCAATTGCAGGTATGCTTGTTGGAGGGCCACGTGCTGGATTACCACCTGAGCAAGCACATTTCAGAAAAATTAAAGAACAATTTCCGGATCGTCCACTGATTTTGGGAAGCGGAGCTAATAAGGATAATATTCAAGACTTATTGCCTTATGCAGATGGTGTAATTGTTGGGACTACAATTAAAGAAGGTAAATATTTGTATAATCCAATTGATTATGATCGTGCTAAAGAATTTATTGAAGCTGCACGTAAAGCACAAAAATAACAAATGAAGAAAGAACTACTTTATCGAATGATAGGGTAGTTTTTATTTGCAACTCAATTTTTTAGTATAAACATTTATTGTCGAAAAAATGAAAATAAATGTGTCTAATAATAGTAACAATTTGAAAGTATATGCATATAATTTAAATGATATACTATAAAAAAGGGGGATAATATGAGAAAAATATTAATTTTGACACACGGTAAATTTGCAGAGGGAATTAATCATACTTTAGAACTATTTATAGGAAAGAAGGATAATTTTTACTCTATTAGTGCATATGTGGATGATCAATCTGTAGATGATCAAATTAATAGATTTTTAAACTTATTAGATGAGAATGACGAGTTGATTGTTTTCACAGATATTTTAGGGGGTTCTGTCAATCAAAAAATGCTGACACATCTTTCTAGGAGTAATACTCATATCATTGCGGGATTTAATCTAACATCTTTAATATGTATTTCTACGTTGCCGGAAAACCGTCCGATTAGTAAATCCGATATTGATAACATTTTATTTGAGACAAGGGAATCGGTTGTTTATGTTAATGAGTATTTTGAAAGTACAATTTTACATGATGATGACGAATAATTTTGTATAATTGAAAGTTAGGGTTACTAATTAAAGTGAAAAAAGCTGTGTTTAAAATAATTTGATACCACCATATACTAGTGTTATCAATAATGTCGCGATATTGGGGAGATGAAAGGAGGGGGAATGTAGTGAATTTTAGAGTTGATGATCGATTGATTCATGGCATTGTAGCTGCTTATTGGGTGAATCTTTTGAAAGCAACGAGAATTATGGTCATAGATGATGAATCTGCAAATAATAGCTTAATGAAATCATCTTTACGAATGGCATGTCCTAAGAGTGTCAACTTATCTGTTCTGACATATGAAAAGGCTATTAATAACATAAAAGCTGGTAATTATGAGGGACAGGAAGTGTTTGTAATAACGAAGACACCTAAGACATACGAAAAAATGCAACGAGATGGCATTTCTATTCCATTCATTGTGATGGGGAATATCACTTATTCCGCAGAAAGAATCAAAGTTTGTAGAACAGTATCAGTCAATCAAGAGGAAATAGAATCATTAAAAATTTTATCGGAAAATAATACGAAAATTATTTCGCAATTAGTACCAAGCGATACGCCATTAGATTTCATGGAAAGTCTAAACAATGTATTAAAATAAAATTATAAGGAGGAGGAAATATGTTTACAATAGCACAGATTATTATATTACCGTTAGTAATGTTTTGTATGTCATACGATTTGTATCACTCACATATTCTTGTATATGGAAGATCGGTTTTTAGTGGATTTTTAGCAGGTTTAGTAATGGGTGATGTGCAATTAGGTTTAGTTTTGGGAGGAACATTAGAATTAATGTCTTTAGGAGTTACAGGTATTGGAGGAAGTAGTGTTCCAAATTATCCAACTGGTACAATCATGGGAACAGCATTTGCTGTTGCAAGTGGTGGCAGTCTTGAAAGTGGATTAGCTGTAGGGATTCCTGTAGCAGCATTAGGTGTTCAATTAGATGTTTTGGCAAAAATGTCATGCTCGTATATTCTGCATAAAGCAGAAAGTTACGTGGATACATTAGAGTTTAATAAAATGTATACATGGCTGAGAATTGGTATTTTACCTAGAACTTCTGGTTCAGCAATCGCTGTTTTGTTAGCTATGACATTGGGAGCTAACGCTATCAATACACTTTTAGAATTAATGCCTGCATGGTTAAGTTCAGGATTAAGTGTCGCAGGAAATGTTTTACCAGCAGTTGGTTTTGCTATCTTGCTACGCTTTATGCCTTTAAAAAAATACTTTGTATATGCATTGCTTGGTTTTACACTAACTTCATTTATGGGCGTATCAATTATTGGAATTGCAGTTATCGGATTTATTATTGCTTATCTAGTATATGTTCAAAGTGAAAAAGAGTCTAGTTCAACACATATAGAAGTTTCAGGAGGAAATTACGATGAGTAAACTTACAAGAAAAGATTTGTTAAAAGCAAGAAATCGTTGGACTTTTATGGCAAATATAGCCTTCAATTATGAAACTATGCAATCGACTAGTGTTATCAATGCAATTGGTCCTTGTTTGGAAAAAATTTATGATGATGATCCTGAAGGATTACAAAAATCATTACATAGTCATTTTAAATTCTTCAATACTCAGCCATGGATGGGAGAAATCATCTTATCCGCAGCACTTGCGATTGAAGAAGAAGGTGGAAGTTCTGCTGAAGACGCAGTAAGAGGCGTTAAAACTTCGTTAATGGGTCCATTTGCAGGTTTAGGTGATTCAATTTTCTTTGTATTACCTAAAACAATCTTTGGAGCTATTGCATCTTATATGGCTCTTGAAGGAAATCCAATAGGTTTGTTGATTTGTTTAGGTTTTAGTTTGATTATGTTATCTCTTAGATTTAAAATGTGGGATATCGGATATAATCAAGGGGTTAAGTTTGTTACTTCTATGCAAGAAAAGCTATCTAATCTTACAGATGCAGCATCTGTTATGGGATTAGTAGTCGTTGGGGCGATGATTGCATCAAATGTTAAAGCAACAATTCCATATACATTTATAGTCGGTGAAACAGCGGTAACTATTCAGTCTGTGTTGGACAGCATTATGCCTAATTTCTTGCCATTAACAGTAACACTTATCGTTTATTGGTTATTTGGTAAAAAAGGTATGACTTCTACAAAAATGGTATGGTTAATTATTGCAATTTCAGTAGTAGGAGCGTTCCTAGGAATATTGGGTTAATTTAATGAAGGCAGCAATAAAGACTATAGACGTGACACCTCCTATTGGTTCACAAATGGCAGGATATTCCGAAAGAAAACATGGGGCAATTGGCATTCATGATCCTCTTTTGGCACATGCAATTGTTTTGGATGATGGCTTAAGTAAGATAGCCTATGTGGTCATAGATGTAACAAGCGTAGATAGTCATTTTACAAAAAAAGTAAGAGAAATTGTTTTACAAGAAACTGGGATTGAATTTGATCATGTAATGATTGGAGGCACACACACTCATTCGGGTTCTGCAGCGACAAAATTAAATGCGAGGGTGTATATACCTATTAAACAATTTGATCCTAACGGGGACGCAGAGTATTATTCTCAGTTAATAAAAAAAGTTGCTGGTGTAATTATTTGGGCAAACAATTCTTTAGAAGAAGCATCTATAGGTATAGGGACAGGTATAATCGATGGTCTTGGGACTAATAGAAATAATATAGATGATTATTATGATCCTGCAGTATCAATCATAAAACTTAATAGAAAAGATGGAAGTTTGCTAGGTGCAATTATTAATCATGCATGTCATCCCACTGTATTGAATTTTGAAAATTATTTATTTACAGCAGATTATATTGGATATCTAAAAAGTCAATTGAAAGATCATTATCCAGAAAGTGAATTTGTATTTTCTCAAGGTGCTGCAGGAAGTGCTAGCACTAGATATACAAAAAAAAGTAGTACCTTTGAGGAAGCATCTCGCTTAGCAAGTATTATTACAGATGAAGTACTTAGAGTTCTTCCAAAAGTAGAGATGGTCACTGATATTAGTGTGAGCGGGACGTGTGAAGACTTTTCGTTAGAAATTCGTGATTTTCTTAAGGAAGACGAATGTATCAAGGAAATAGAAAGATGCAAATTAGAACTTCAAAATTTAATTGATAATAAAGCTGAAGCTAGTCAAATACGCAAGGCTTATGTGACTTTGCAAGGAAGTGAAAAAAGAAATTTTTTTAGAGAAAACATTGATATTAATGAAGTAACATCTGAATTGCAATGTTTGGATTTCGGGATATTTAAATTAATTGGAATACCTGCTGATTGTTTTGGCGAAATTGCAAGAGATATAATGAATATTCCATCTAATAAGCCGACTTTAGTTGCCGGATATGTTAATGACGCTTTAGGTTATGTATTATCTAAAGAAGGCTATGCTGTGGATAGTTACGAAAGAAGTATTACCTTATATAAAGAAACATCTCATCAATTTATTGTTGATGGCGCTTCAAAATTAATAAATAATAATTAAAAAAGCCAAGTGCCTTTTGTTAGGTGCTTGGCTTTCATTACATGGATAGCATCGATAAACTAACTTTTAATTTTACTATTTCTAAAAGCACTTCATAGTTTTGGTGCTTTAACAATTTTGTAATATTTTCTTCATTGAAGAAAATAGTTCTGATAACATTACCAAAATATCCGTTTTCAAAGAAATCAATGTTAATATAATCGTCTTTAGCAATATGAAGAATAATAAGCAATTGAACTTTTTCATATTTCCATATAATTGGTTTATCTAATATGTTAACGGAAATAAAAGATTGATCGGTATGAGAATGTAAAGTTTTTAAAAATCCAAGTTTATTTCCTCTTTCTATACTAGATAATTTATCTCTAAGTATAATATCATTTATTATTTCAGAACCATGATTTGTATGCTTGTCTAAATTGTGCTCGAGTTCTATCATGAACTGTTTTTTTGAACCAATATTTCTATAGGTATAAAAATATTCTCTATTAAAATTATTAAGCATATCTTCGAAATTCAGTTTCTTCATTGACAATATGTTACTTATATCAGATTTAGTTTTTTGCTTAAAAAATATATCAATATTTAATTTAGGCAACTTAATATTTTTTAAATTATCAGGATGAATATCACTTATTAACAAGTCATAATCATTACAGTTGATCGAATCTAATTCATAAAAATCTAAAAGTTCTATTTTTTCAATGTGCTCTGAAAAATTACGCATAAGTCTATTTTCCAAGCCTTTTCCGATACTCTTGTCTATGCTGTTTACAAGAATGATAGATTTTTTCTTTGTGTTTCTATTATGTCTACCAAATCTTGGATGATAAACATAGGCTAAAAAAACTATTTCTTCTTCTGCAAGAATAATATCATGTGTTTCTTTTAAGTAAAGTGCTGTTTGTGCAGCCAGTTCGATTGATGAAATCGAATTTTGTTTTACTAATAGGGTGTTCATGATAGGTAGTTTAACATTAAAGAAGCATCTATTAAATAAAGGCATTAGATGGAGTGTCAATGTTTTGATTAAGTCGATGTCTTCTTGTAAAGAAGAAAAAGTATTTATATCGCATAAATACTTTATTAAATCTTCTGCTATCAGGTATCTTTCAAAATAAGTATTTTTATTTCCTACCTTATTTATGCTACTATAATTTTTACAACAAACTATACCAACTGCAAGCGTATAAATATCATTTTCTGTAAAGGTGTAGCCAAAAAAATGGCTACATTGCTTATATATTTCTTTTGCATATGAAAAAGAAAATGTATTTTCTATCCAACGCTTGATTGATTCATCAAATAAAATATTTTGGGAAAATTTTCTTCTTTGATAAGATACTACTATTAATTGAATTAATAAATCGATATTTCTGTATGAAATTTCAAAGAATTCCGTATTTTTTTGTTGCTCAAATATTATTCCCTTAATTAAATGGGCGTATTTTGAATCAATACTAAAAGATGAAATATAATTATCTTCATTTACAAAAAGATTTTTTGATTGATAATAGTAAAATTCATCAATTAAACAAAAACGTATTGCTGATTCTTGTGCATCGTACTGCAAACCATAGTGCGGCTTACTCTTTAATGTTATATGATAGTTATTCAATATTTCTTTTACTACAATTAAATCAGTATTAATTGTAGTTCGAGAAGTAAATAATTCATCAGCAAGTTGGTTAATAGTAACAGAATTGTTGGAAGATAAAATTCGTCTAACTATGTAATGCGCACGTTGATAAATTAGAGGCATAGAATTATGAATAGATCTTGTCTGTATTGATAAATTTAAGAATTTGTGGAATGATGCATAGTTAAAAATTGATAATGTATGACCTATTCCTGTTTTCGAAATAATTGAAGCACCATAATCGTAAATAATATGATTAATTACCGTTATCTCTGCTTTTATTGTTTTCGAAGACACTCCTATAGATGTAGCTAGTATATCGCTGCTGATAGGTTCTCCACTATTATATATATGCAATAAAATTTGGTATTGTCTTCCACTTATATTATTCATAAGTTTATCATATCATAAATAATTATATTACAGTATGTACAATTAAAGTAATATTTGAAGCATGTTTATTTTGAATCTCATTATCAAGTCCTTTTAATTGTTTAGTCAGTTAGGATTCATATAAATTACTATCAAATACCAATATGATATTATGTAAGATGAAAAGAAATTATTTTACTCTATATAAGTTTTTATAATAAAAAATTGTGAGCAATAGGGAATGTAAGTTTATTAAAAACATCACAATAGTTGGATATTCAACCATTGTGAAAATTGTGGTTAAAAATTCACATTGTTTCATAAACTTTTCATAGAAAATGTGTTTATAATAAGAGTGTAGTTTTTGATGATGGGAAGCATTATCAATGAAATAAGTTTAAAACTTTATTATAATCATGATAAAGAAATGAGGGAGAAGATATGGAAAAACAAAGTGTTGAGAATAGTTTTAACTATGGTGAATTATATAGAGTCAAATTAGATGTGAAAATGGTGAAAAAAGATGGATCAATTGAGAAATTCAATGTCCAAAAAGTAGTGGATGCAGTTGGAAAGAGTGCGTATCGTGCTTTGACAACGTTTTCTCATGAAGAAAAGTTGAGTATTTGCCAACAAGTCGTAGATCAAATTAATCGTTTGAATCAAACGGAAATTCCGATTCCAATGATGCATAATATTGTAGAGTCTGTATTGGAAGATATCAATCCATTGGTGGCAAAGAGCTATCGTGATTATCGTAATTACAAACAAGACTTTGTAAAAATGTTGGATGGGGTTTATAAGAAAAGTCAATCGATTATGTATATTGGTGATAAAGAAAACTCCAATACTGATTCGGCTTTGGTTTCGACTAAACGTAGTTTAATATTTAATCAACTTAATAAAGAGTTATATCAAAAGTTTTTTATGACAACAGAGGAAATTCAAGCATGTCGTGATGGATATATTTATGTACATGATATGTCTGCGCGCCGTGATACAATGAATTGTTGTTTATTTGATGTTGGCAATGTGTTGAATGGTGGATTTGAAATGGGAAATATTTGGTATAATGAGCCAAAGACATTGGATGTTGCCTTTGATGTAATTGGCGATATTGTACTAAGTGCAGCGAGCCAGCAGTATGGTGGATTTACGGTGCCATGTGTGGATCAAATTCTTGCACCATTCGCTGAAAAAACTTATATAAAATATAAAGAAAAATATACACGACTTGGTTTAAGTCCCGAAGTTGTTGAAGAAGAAACCATTAAGGATATTCAAACAGAGTTAAAACAAGGGTTCCAAGGATGGGAATATAAATTTAATACCGTTGCGAGTAGTCGAGGAGATTATCCATTTATTACGGTTACAATGGGGCTGGGAACTTCAAGGTTTGAAAAAATGGCTAATATTGCTTTATTAAAAGTGAGACAAACAGGGCAGGGAAAACCAGGCAATCGTAAGCCTGTATTATTCCCTAAAATCGTGTTCTTGTACGATGAAAACCTTCATGGAGAAGGAAAACCATTGGAAGAAGTATTTGAAGCGGGACTGGAATGTTCAAGTAAAACAATGTATCCAGATTGGCTAAGTCTAACTGGAAAAGGATATGTAGCAAGTATTTATAAAAAATATGGTAAAGTGATATCCCCTATGGGATGTAGAGCGTTCTTATCTCCATGGTATGTACAAGGGGGGATGCATCCAGCTAATGAAGAAGATTATCCTATTTTTGTGGGTAGATTTAATATAGGGGCTGTATCCCTACATTTACCTATGATTTTAGCAAAAGCACAGAAGGAAAGTCGCAATTTTTATGAAGTATTAGATTATTATTTAGATCTTATTCGTAAGCTTCATATTCGTACCTATGCATATATTGGTGAATTACGCGCGTCAACCAATCCATTGGCATATTGTGAAGGTGGGTTTTATGGTGGGAATTTAAAACCACATGAAAAAATTAAACCTTTGTTGAAATCTGCAACAGCAAGTTTTGGATATACAGCACTGAATGAATTCCAACGTTTATATAATGGTAAATCAATTAGTGAAGATGGACAATTTGCATTGGAAACAATGGAGTATATTAACGCGAAAATTAATGAATTTAAAGAAGAAGATGGCAACTTATATGCAATTTATGGCACACCAGCGGAAAGTCTATGTGGAACACAAATTCAACAATTTAGAGCGAAGTATGGCATTATTGAAGGGGTTAGTGATAAAGAATACGTAAGTAATTCATTCCATTGCCATGTAACAGAAGAAATTACACCTATTCAAAAACAAAATTTAGAAGGACGTTTTTGGGATTTATCAAATGGTGGAAAGATTCAATATGTAAAATATCCAGTTGATTATAATATGACAGCGATGAAATCACTTATTCGCAGAGCCATGGAACTTGGATATTATGAAGGTGTAAATTTATCATTGTCTTATTGTGATGATTGTGGACACCAAGAGTTAAATATGGATGTTTGTCCAAAGTGTGGAAGCACAAACTTAACAAAGATCGAAAGAATGAACGGTTATTTGTCATACTCAAGAGTTGGTGGAGATACAAGATTAAATGCTGCCAAAATGGCAGAAATCGCAGAACGTGTAAGTATGTAATTATTGGAGGTTAAAATGAGATTTCATAATATAACAAAAGATGACATGTTGAATGGGGATGGCTTGCGTGTTGTCTTATGGGTATCGGGTTGTGAGCATGGATGTAAAGAATGTCATAATTCTATTACTTGGGATAGCCAAAGCGGAATCTTATTTGATCAAAATGCAAAACAAGAAATATTTGATGAACTAGAAAAATCTTATATCTCAGGTGTGACTTTTTCAGGTGGAGATCCACTTCATCCAGAAAACAGCTTTGAAATTGGTGAATTAGCAAAAGAAATTAAAGATAAATATCCCAATAAAACGATATGGTTATATACAGGCTATGACTGGGAAATGATTTGCCAACAGGAAAGAATGAAGTATATCGATGTATTGGTAGATGGAGAATTTAAAATTGATTTATTTAATGCACGCTTATTATGGAAAGGAAGCAGTAATCAACGGGTTATAGATGTTCAAAAAACACTAGAAATGGGTTGTAATGCAGAGCCAGTTATTTATTGCGAAAACTATCAATGAAAAAAATAGCACAATTTAAAAAAGTAAGTTTAAAACAATTTAGCGAAGGGTATTCAGATTTTAGTACAGATGCTCAAGTCGTTGCTTCGGTTTATGAACAAATTAAATTGCCAAAAAGAGCGACTAAAGGAAGTGCAGGATATGATTTATTTGCACCTATGGATATCGTATTAAAACCAAATGAAACGATAAAAATACCAACAGGGATTCGTTGTGAAATGAATCAAGATTGGGTATTAAAGTTATATCCAAGAAGTGGTTTAGGCTTTAAATATCGTCTTCAATTTAATAATACGGTAGGGATTATTGATTCTGATTATTACTATTCCGATAATGAAGGGCATATTTTTTGTAAAATAACCAATGATAGCAATGAAGGAAAAACCGTCGAAATTTTAGCGGGTACAGGATTTGCGCAAGGAATATTTATCGAATATGGTATAACCATTGATGATGATGCCACCCAAACACGTAATGGTGGTTTTGGAAGCACAACAAAATAAATGTGAGTCATGCATGCAGTGCATGGCTTTTTAAATAATTTATAAAGAAATGGAAGGTTTTATAAAGGTTAAGCATTTTTAGGGTTGTTGACTATCATTCAGACTTAAATTTTGATATAATCAATTTCATTACGCAGGAGAAAACCATGAAAAAAGATATTACGTCAAAATTTAACTTTATATCCTTAATTCAATACACATTACCAACCATGATGATGATGTTGTTTTTTTCTGCTTATCAAATGGTAGATGGTGCCTTTGTTTCTACCTTTGTTTCCACAGATGCCTTATCAGCCATTAATATATTGTATCCTTTAATTAATTTAATTATTGCGATAGCCATCATGTTTGCAACAGGAGGCAGTGCATTCATTGCTAAAAGATTAGGGGAAAAACAGGATCAAGATGCTAAGGAGAAATTTAGTTTATTTATAGCATGTGGCTTTAGTATTGGTCTTTTATTGATTATTATTTTGTATCCACATCTTGAATCATTGATGATTTTACTTGGAGCAACCCATCGTATGTTGGATTATGCAGTAGATTATATGCATGTGATTTTATTGTTTGCACCTTTTATGATTATTCAAATGATTTATCAATATTTCTTTGTAACGGCAGGAAAACCAAGATTAGGCTTATATCTTACTTTATTAGGAGGTGTAATTAATATTGCACTTGACTATCATTTTGTTGTTAATCTTGATTTAGGGATGTTTGGTGCTGCTTTGGCTAGTGGATTAGGTTACTTAATTCCATCTTGTATAGGGACGATGTACTTTATGGTAAATCGTAGTAATTTATTGTATTTCACACGTTTTCATTTTGATTTTAAAGCAATTATGCAAGCTTGTAGCAATGGCTCAAGTGAAATGGTGTCTAATTTATCTATCGCCCTTATCACTTTGCTATACAATTTAACAATGCTTCGATTATTACAAGACGATGGGGTGGCTGTGATAACGGTTATCTTGTATGTGCAGTTTTTCTTAAATGCCTTATTTGTTGGATTTTCAATGGGGGTAGCACCCATTATTAGTTATAACTTTGGTGCAGAAAATTATAAGGACTTACACCGTTATTTTAAATACAGCTTGATGTTTGTTCTTCTTATTTCAACTCTGGCATGTTTTGTGTGTATCTTCTTTAAAGAAGGCTTAATTCAAATATTTGCGACTAAGGGAAGCCATGTGTTTGAAATCGCTGCATCAGGATTTGATATCTTTAGTATTAGTTTCTTGTTTTCGGGTGTTAATATCTTTACCTGTGCATTGTTTACCGCCTATTCAAATGGTAAAGTTTCTGCACTATTATCCTTTATGAGAACCTTTTTATTTATTGGTTTAGGATTAGTGATTTTTCCACTGTTTTGGCATGTTAATGGCGCATGGTTTTCCATTGTATTCGCTGAGGCCGCCTCTTTAATTATGAGTATTATCTTTCTATGTTTATATAAAACTTCATATCATCTATAAGTGCCTGAAATACAGGTGCTTTTTTTGTGTGTAAATCCCTTAGAAGAATAAATGAATAGTCGTGAAAAATAGGACGAATAGTTATCGGTAAAATTTGGTAAAAACTGCAAAAAAAATTGACTTATAAAATAAAAGTTTTAAAATTAGTGTGTTATGAGTCATAAGAAAAGGGGTTATCTATGTTTGTTATCTTATTTTTGATGTGGATTGTTTTTAATGGAAGATTCACCTTAGAAATTGCAGTATTCGGCTTTGTATTATCTTTTATCATAACTTCTTTCATGTGTCGTTTTATGGATTATAAAATGAAATATGAATTTTTTGCATTAAAGAAGATAAAAGAAATTATGGAATTATTATTGGTTTTAACCATAGAAATTGCCAAAGCAAATGAACAATTACTTTATTGGATTTTTTCAAATAAATATCGTATGGAACCAGCAATTGTTGTGTTTCAAGTACCGTTAAAAAAAGAATGGACAAGGGTTATTTTGGCAAATTGCATCACCCTTACACCAGGAACGATTACAGCAGCATTAGAAAATGATGAATTTACCGTACATTGTTTAGATAAAGAATTAGGGAAA
>JAWXUG010000034.1:0-12324 GCA_044432885.1 Erysipelotrichaceae bacterium
TAAATGAATTGATGATTTCACTTCTCCAATTTGTCAAAGTTTTAGCGAATTCAATCAAATCATTAATTCCACTTTCCTTTAAATTACCAATGATACGGTCCAAACTTTTAGGGGCAGTATCTTTAGTGGCCTTTTCAAAGAACATATCGAAATCATATTTTATATTCATACATTTAATCAAGCTGTCATCTGAATCTAATATCATATGATAAATATCATAATAGTTCGTATATCTTTGTAGCTTACGATTAAATCTCTTTTTAATATTGGGATCAAGGAAGTATGTCTTTTTAATTTTACCAGTACACATTTCAGTTTCAATAGTGTCATTGGTGTTTTTCATAAGTAGCCAATTAAATTTCTTTAAAAGATAATATCGGTTACTTTTTAAAGTTTCCTCTTCAAGTTGTGCCACAGTCATATCCGCTTTTTTCGTTGAATGATTAGGCCTATTAGCATTCATTGCCCTAATACGTATATTGGTAATTCTACGATTAAAATCTTGAAACAAATGGAATCTATCAATGGCAATATTACAATTAGGGAAAATGGATTTGCATACATCTTTATAGGTATACCACATGTCAATGGAAACTAATTTAACATTTTTTCTTTCTTCCATCGGAATATTTCTGAAATAGGATAATAGATCGAGCTTTTTCCTTGTAGGAAGTATGTCTACAGTGTTGCCAGTAATAAAATCAACTAGCATACAAACATAGTTGCCATCTTGATTAGCCATCGCATAGACTTCATCAATCAGTAAGTATGATGGCAGTGTTTTTCTAGAAACATGAACATGAGAATCAAAGATATATGCCACAGCAGTATCAGAGATGCCAAATCTATTGGCGACAGAAGAGAAGGTTTCATTTACTTTTTTTAAATCACGCAGTACATTATACACGGTCAAAGCAGAGATTTTCATATTTTTAAAAGAAAATGGATTAGACTCGTAAAAAGTTTTTTTACAAACAGGACAAACATATCTTCTAGCTTCATAATCAATAAAACAAGGGGCATGTGTAGTAAGAGAATGAAGAATTTTTTTAGAAGTATATCCTTTGATGGTGGAAGTTTCGAAATCACAAATTGGACAATGATGTGGTTTTCTGATTAATCGTATCCTGGCATGAAGACCATCAGGTTCGTTAGATAAATCGATGGACTCCACTTGATCGTTCTGCAAATTAAATAATTGAAGCAAATACACCTCACTAAAAGAGGCTGGGTTAGTCAATATGCTCATAAATTATGACCAGCATCATGTAAATAGAATTTATTCATATAATTTTTCCTTTCAATATGATCTACAAGGAAAGTTTAAGCTATATGATGGTAGTGATATACCAAACCTATGTGGTTAAGTGTAATTGATTGATTGTCTGTCGTATTTGCATAAATTGAAGATGATAATTTGAAAAAGACAAGTCAATAATACTTTCTATAGGTAAAAAATGATCATGTTCATCTAGTAATGATAAACGAGATTTCCAATATTTGGAGTACTGCGTTTTTATGTAGTGGATGTGAGATAATTGGATATCGATGAAATTATCAATGATTAATGAAATATCTTCTTTAGTCGTTGATGTAATGATAGCGTATAAATCGCTAGTTAAAAATTGACTATAGGGAGTAATCCAATCAGGAAGAATCGCATGTGTATGATGACAATTTAGACAATACACACGTAATATGGGAAGTTTATATTTTTTTGATTTACATCTAACACAACGATGATAATAAGCGGGTCTAGTTAAAGTGGTACAATGACAATGTGGACATGATAAGTGATTAAAATCAATTTTATTGATAGCAGTAGTGTATAAAACAGATAAGTTCACATTAAAAATAGAAAATATATTTAAATTAGTATTGAAAGAGTGTTCCGAAAAAGTTATCATACGTATGTGTTATTGAGATGGATAAAGAATAGCTGTGGTAGGTGGAGCTTTATCCTTTTCTTTTTGCTCAACTCTCCTTAAAGAAATCATAGAAATTTATGGGGTGAATAGCAATAATAAACTGAAAAATGATAAAAAAAGCGTAGAGATATTAAATATGTATGCAATTATGCTACATATCAAACCTCGACGCTTTTATAATTTTGTGTTCAAATGCTCAATGAAATCAAGACACCCCAAACTTTATCGATGGATAGTCTATTTCTTCCGTAATGATACCTCAACTTATTTTGGAGTTTTTATTTACCCCAGGTTAATTTGTATAAGCCAAAATGATGGAGGTTCTTTTTCTATAAAATAATATAGGATCATTATCTTGTATAAATACAATCGTTAAACGCTAGTTCTTGATAAGTGCTTAATCCAGTCTCAAAACTTTGATTATCAATATAAGCTAGTAGTGAGGGCATGGTTTGATTGTCATTTAGGAATTGATTAAATAAATGTAAGACAGTTTGGGCTGTATCAAGACTTTCTTGATACAAGTCAAGAAAACTTTTCGAACAAGCCATTCCAGTGACAGGATGACGCCAAACTTGATGGGATAAGTTAAGAATATCATATTCATCTACTGTACTAGTAGGAGCCATCATACAGCTTAATAAGAAAGGTTTTTTAAGTAGGTGTTTTTCTATTTTCTCAAAATTCTTTTTCTTAAATCCTTGTTTATCATAGAGTAATTTTTGGGCTTGGTAAAAATGTTTTAGAGCGGTCTCAACAATTTTTTCTTCTAATTGAATATCAAATACTTTGTTTAAAGCGGATTGATAGGCGTTGTAAATACCATCAACACAAGTTTCATCGTAAACTACAATATCATAGGGTTTAAAATCCTTAAGATTGATGTTTTTAAGCTTATTTAAAATTAATGTATCTAGAGTAGATTCAAATTGTCGATGGTAATAGGCAGATAATTTATCACCTTCAGTTTGATAAAATATATACGGATGGCATGTCTTGTCCATTGCCCAGTGGCAAAGTAAACCAGCTACATGTGAGATGACTGCAGGATCTTTGTTAACAGCAATTTGAGTGAATACTTCCTTGAAGAATTCATTGATATAATGACTATGAACTAGGCTTCCATAGTGGGAAACTTTGGCGGCTTCTTTTTGATCAAGCCAAGGTAATGCATTATAGTAAAAAAAGAAATCTGGGCCACTTGTACCAATATTAAATAGCTTTGGATATTCATGAATGATTGATAATAAAGCAGCATCCACTTTTTCTAGTGCATCTTTTCCGAGTAAATAATGGGTTGTAATACTAGGCATAGGGTTATCCTCCTTCCATTATTATAATGTAAAAAACAAGCGATATGACGTTTTTTACAGTTTTTTTACAAAATAGTCAGTATATAGTGATAAAATAAGGTGAAGAAAAGGGGAAAATTATGAAACTTACAAAAACACAGAAGAGTTGGATTTTTTATGATGTAGCGAATAGCGCATTTACTTTGATATTGACGGCAACAATTCCAGTCTTCTTTAGAGGACTTGTGGATGCTGCGGGTGTGAGTGAGGTGTGTAATAATATTGTCATTCAAACATTATTCACAAACAACGCCCAAATGGCCTTAGCAGGAGATTTACAAGCGTTTGAAGCCATTAAAACATCTTTATTTGCATTAACGACTACATTAGCCGTTGTGATTGTTGCAGTAAGTGCTCCAGTTATGGGCGCGATTGCTGATTATAAAGGAATGAAAAAGAAATTGTTCATGGGCTTCTTGTTATTAGGGGTAACATGTTGCTTGTTATTAGGAGTGACAAGTAGCTGGGTAGCTTACTTAGCATTAATTATTGTCGCAAGAATTGGATATGCAAGTTGTAATATCTTTTATGATTCAATGTTAGTTGATGTAGCTGAAGATGATGAGATGGATAAGGTTTCATCTTATGGATATGCATGGGGATATATTGGAAGTTGTTTACCATTTCTAGTGGGTATTTATTTAATCTTATTTATGCCTTTTGGATTAGATATTACAACAGCGACACAAATATCATTTATTATTGTGGCTGCATGGTGGCTTATTGGGGCAATACCATTATTGAAGAATGTACAACAACGTTATGGCTTAGAACATCAAGAAAATTTAGTAAAGTCTTCTTTTTCAAGAATTGGTCAAACGTTGAAGAAAATTAAAGCGAATAAAAGAATGTTGTATTTCATTATTGCTTACTTCTGTTACATTGACGGGGTTTATACAATTATTTCGATGTCAACAACATATGGTGCTGAAGTAGGAATACAAACCAATGATATGATTATTGCATTATTGGTTACACAAATTGTTGCCTTTCCATTTGCCATCATTTCAGGGAAAATGGCAAGCAAATACAATGTATTAGATATTTTAAGAGTTTATATTGTGATGTATGTAGGGATTTGTTTATATGGATTCCAATTAAGCACTGCTTTTGATTTCTGGGTATTATGTGTATTGGTGGGAATGGCTCAAGGGGGTATCCAATCTTTGTCTAGATCATACTTTGGTAAAATTGTTCCTAAAAATGAATCCAATGAATATTATGGATTCTTTGATATCTTCGGTAAATTTGCTGATTTCTTAGGACCATTAATTATCACTGTTTGTGCAACTGTATTCGGTACTTCACGTTATGGAATCTTGGCATTAGTTATCTTGTTTATTATTGGTTTTATCTTAATTAGTAAAGTAAGAAAATTAGAAAATTAGAAAAGAAAAACATTCTTCATCTTGAATCAAGATGAGGAATGTTTTTTTAGATGGATTCAAAATAATCTTGTAAAAATAGCACTTCACCATCTTCATCACATGGGAAAGATGTGATATAATCGGCTTCATCCTTTAATGCTTCCACAGCGTTGCTTAAGGCAATTTTTTTGGTTGCTACCTCAAATAACGGAAGGTCATTCAGATTATCACCAAAAGATAAAATAGGTGTATTTTCTAATTCAAGAAGTTTAGCAAGATGCAAGAGAGCTTTTCCCTTTGATGCATCTGTTGCGGTAATTTCTATGTTTTCTTCACTAGAAGCTGCAAGATTATAATAAGGAGATTGAGGGATTCTTTTTAAAAATTCATTGCGTTCCTTGTTGGTATAAAAATTAAAATGAAGTTTATCGATAAATTCAAGTTGATCTAGCTTTTCTAGTATATCCTCGGTAAGGACGCGTGTTTGTTGGGTGTGGCTTAATTTTTCCTCACTAAATCCATAGTGTCTAAAGATATCTAAAAGAATAGGAAGTGAATAAACTATTCCTTGATGAACAAAAGTAACTGATTTAATAAATGGCAGATCAATTTCTAAAATAGGTCGAATATGAGCAGTAGCTAATTGAAAGGATGCTACAATATTTTGCAGTTGGTGATCATAAATGGCAGCTCCATTGTTGCATATGCTATATCTGAAGTGAATATTTTCTAAAGTAACAGGTAGCCCTGTAAAGGAGCGTGAAGTACAAGTGACAAAGATATGCCCTTGATCGATAAATTGATTCATTAAGGTTTCGGTTGTTTTTGAAACCTCGCTTTTTTTATTTAATAGCGTTCCATCTAAATCTGATGCGATAATATGTTTTAGCATAAATCCTCGTTTCTATTTTTTAATTATATAAACAACGTTTAAGGAAGTAAAGTGATGGGAAACAATTTATTAAAATAGTTTAAAAAATATTTTATGGTGGTATAATTAACCTATAATAAGGAGAAAGTATATTTATATGGCAATTTATGATTTTTTACAAGTGGTACAAGATGAACGTAAAGGTTCTGATGCATCCGTATTTAATGGCTTTTTAGAAGATTATTTAGATACAATCGGGGAAGATGCGCCACATTATTCATTTTTCAAACGCTTATTTGAAGTGAATGAAGATAGCAAAATTATTGTCGGTTACCACGTCGGTATCAACCATGAGACAATATCTAACCAAATTATCCGTTATAAAGATGTATTTAAACTTAAAAACAATCCATTAGTATGTCCTTTTATTCTTTATGTAGAAGAAAATGGAACACAAAAAGCATTGTTGTTAACGGATAAAGAATTTATCTATGTTAAGGGACTGTATTACACCATGACAGAACCAAATGGTGCTTTGCAAGATGTCAAAAATGAAATGATTGCAATGTGTATGGAAGATGAAGAATTAGTGGTTTCTGTGTATGAACGTATTTTTAGTGAGCGTGCAGGCTCTTTACAAAGAGAAATTGATCGCAAAGCATTTGTGAACTACGAAGCAAGTAAAGAAGAGGCTTTACGTTTAAGTGAAGACATGAAAGAGAATGCATTCACAAGGATTAAAGAGGTAGCTGATGAGGAGAGAGAAGCACTTATTAATGGCTATATCGTAAAGTGGTTCTTATTAAAAAAATACCTTTATGTTCAGTATATGATTAATAAAGAAATATTATTAAAAGTTCATGAAGGCAATGTGAAAAAACAACGTAATCAAGCAAAAATGAATGCTGATGAGATTAAGTTTTTATCATTAAGTGACATGTGGCGAGCATCTCAATCAAAATAAGAAAGTCCTTAGGGCTTTTTTATTATCTATGCTTGTATTTTACGTGAAAAAAAACTCATAATATGCTATATTTATATCGTTAGAAGGATGGTAAATCAAATGAATAAAAAACCTGTAGTACTAGTTGTAATGGATGGTGTTGGGTTAACTGATAAGGTAGATGGCAACGCAGTAACCAATGCATATACCCCAAATTTAGATAAATTAATGGCTACTTGTCCAAATGTAGCGATTAAAGCACATGGCCTTGCGGTGGGTCTTCCAAGTGATGATGACATGGGAAACTCAGAAGTTGGACATAATGCATTAGGGTGTGGTCAAGTATATAGTCAAGGGGCTAAATTAGTAAATGAATCAATCGCAAGTGGCAGTATTTATACAAGTGAAACTTGGAAAGAATTAGTTGGTTTTGCTAAGGGACACGCGTTACACTTTATTGGATTATTATCTGATGGGAATGTTCACTCTAATATTGAACATTTAAAAGCGATGTTAACTCAAGCGAAGAAAGAAGGATTAGAAAAAGTTTATCTACATGTATTGTTGGATGGGCGTGATGTTCCAGCTACAAGTGGATTGATTTATGTTGAAGATATTGAAAATCACATGATGTCATTAAACGATGATACATTCACTGCAAAAATTGCATCAGGTGGTGGACGTATGGTAATCACTATGGACCGTTATGAAGCAAATTGGGCTATGGTAGAACAAGGGTGGAAAACCCATGTATTAGGAGAAGGTAGAACCTTTACTAGCGCTAAAGAAGCTGTTGAAACTTATCGCAGTGAATTAGGATGCACAGACCAAGATTTACCTGCTTTTGTAATTGCTGATCAAGGCAATCCGGTAGGAACTATTGAGGATCATGATAGTGTTATCTTATTTAATTTTAGAGGAGATAGAGCAATTGAAATCTCTAAAGCATTTGATGATGAACAATTTGATGCATTTGATCGTGTAAGAAGACCTGATGTAAAATATGCAGGGATGTTACAATATGATGGAGATTTAAAAATTCCAGCATTATTCTTAGTAACTCCACCTAAAATTGAAAACACAATGTCTGCTTTCTTAGTAGATAAAAATGTGAAATCTTATGCAATTAGCGAAACTCAAAAATTTGGTCATATGACTTATTTCTGGAATGGAAACCGTTCAGATAAATTCAGTGAAACATTAGAAACTTGGGTAGAAGTGAAGAGTGATGTAGTTCCATTTGAACAACGCCCTTGGATGAAAGCTGCTGAAGTAACGGATTTACTTGTAGAAGCAATGGATACAAAAGCCTATGATTTCTACCGTGTGAATTATCCAAATGGAGATATGGTTGGACATACAGGTAGTTATGCAGCGACAATCATTGGTGTAGAAGCAGTAGATTTAGCACTAGGAAGAATTATGGATGCATGTGTTCGTAATGATATGACATTACTTATTATGGCAGACCATGGGAATGCGGATGAAATGTATGAAAAGCGCAAAACAGAAGATGCACCAATTAAACCAAAAACATCCCATACATTAAATAAAGTACCATTTATTGTATATAACAATGATGTAACTTTAAATGAGGGAGATTTTGGGCTAAGTAATGTTGCAGCAACAACTGTGAAATTATTAGGATATGATGTGCCTGAATGTTGGGATGAAAGCATTATAAAATAAAAAAAGCCACATCAGTAGCTTTCTATAAGAAATGAATAACGTCAATCTAATGATTGGCGTTATTTTAAGTTAAATAACCAATTTTCACTATCTATAACAGGGATAAAACGATAGTCATATCCTTTAAGTTTAGCTACTTGATTATAACTAAGCAATGCTTTAAATTGTTCAAAGTGGTCGATTATATTATATTGTTTTCGCAGAGTTAAATAAGCTTGGATACTTTCTTCATATTTGTAGATGATACCAGACTTTCTACCTAACACATCATCCCAATAAACAAAGAGTCCGTTTTCATGAATAATTTGTTCATGAAGATGATGTTCCTCATCATACTCTTGTGTGGTCAATGGATGAGTCAATGCAATTTCCTTTGCATCATTTAACACGCATTCGACAAAGGCAAAGGTCATCCCTAAATAATAGCTGTTACGATCAATCTTCATACTATGTCCTCCTATATCTTAGTATACGATAAATCGAGTAGAAGGTGGATTAATAATCAATAAAGTGCAAGAAAAATGCAAAAAAGATGTATAATGGTAACTGAGGTATTGAAGATGGAAAAGCAAGTTAAACGTAAAAACATCTATCAAGGGAAGATTATAGATGTAGATGTGGATGAAGTTGTGATTGAAGATGGATCGCAAAGTATAAGAGAAGTGGTTACACACCCTGGTGGGGTATGTATTGCCCTTAAAAATGAAAAGAATGAATATGCAATGGTTAATCAGTATCGTTATGCTCAAAATAAGGATATGTGGGAGTTCCCTGCTGGTAAACTAGAGAAGAACGAAGATCCTACTTCTGCAATTTTGCGGGAAGCACAAGAGGAAACAGGCTATGATGTAAAAGACTTGAAAGCTTTAGGTAAATCAATTCCCTCTCCAGGGTTTTTAACAGAAGTTGTTTACTTATATTCAGGAAATACGAATCAATTTGTAGGACAGCATTTGGATGAAGATGAGTTTTTACAGCTTCAATGGTTCACCTTTGACCATATCAAAGAAATGATTCTAAAGGGAGAAATAGAGGACGCTAAAACCATTGCGTTAGCTTTTAAAATAATGTTTTAGTAGACATAATATATGATATAATAACTTCGTCAGTCGCAATCATCCTGACGTTAAACAAAACAAGGAGAAGAAATGAACAACAAACCATTAAATACCATGATTATGAATATCATGGTGGCTGCTGTTTATACAGCGGTATCATTTGCAATACCAGTATTATCATTTGGTCCATTGCAAATTCGTTTTGCAGAAGTGCTTTGTCTTTTAGTTTTATTTGATAAAAAGTACATATTAGGAGTTACATTAGGTTGTCTTTTAACTAATTATATTGGGGCAATGATGGGTATTAATTTATTAGGATATATGGATGTATTGGTTGGTACATTTGCAACCTATATATCAGTAATACTTGTCTATCATTTGCGTCATATTCAATATAAGGGCTATCCAATTCTGTCAATGCTGATGCCATGTGTGGTAAATGGATTGATTATTGGCGCTGAACTAGCCTATGTTTTATTTCCTACTACACTGATTAATGCTTGGGTGTTACAAGGAACTTATGTATTTATGGGTGAATTTATTGCCTGTGTTGTGATTGGAATGATTGTTTATCCTAAATTAAAGGAGTTAAAGATTTTTTCTAAATAATATATAGGAGGTACTATGAAAACAGTTGATATTTCAAATCTTAATGAAATAAAAAAAGAGTTAGATGCAGTTTGTGACAGTGATGCATTGATGATTGTCGATGGTAAAGAAGAAAAATATGTAGTCATTACAGCAAATGAATATGATTCTTTAATTGAAAACAAAGTTTATACCCCTAACTTTGCAGATTTAAGTCCGGAAATAAGTATTGTCACACCAGATGACTTCGACTTGTCGGATGATGAATTTGAAGAACTAAAAAATATGTTATTAGAGGCTATGGAAAGAAAATTAAAAAAACCAAACACTAAGTCATAAGGCTACCTACGGGTAGCTTTTTTCGTGGAATAAAAGGAAAAAGAAATAAAAAGGAAATAATATAGGGAAAGGAAGAAGAGAGATGTGGCAAAAGTATGAAAAAAATAAGAATAAAAGATCAAATTATCCTACCCCCAAGTAGTGATATCGTGTTTAAAAATGTTTTTGGACAAGAACCCTAGAGTTATTGAGAGCTTTCTTAAATGATATCTTGGATTTAACAATAGAGAAGGTATCAGATATAGAAATAGAGAATAGTGAGAATGTACCAGAACATCAAGAAGATAAAATGATAAGAATGGATATAAAGGTTAAAACAAAAGCGTATTTAATTGATATAGAAATCCAAATTAAAAATGAAGTGGATAGTAAACAAAGAGCCCTGTATTATCTAAATAAAATGGGGGTGTCATCTGTTAAAAAAGCAGATAGTTATTATAAAGCAAAAAAATGTATTCTATTACAAATCTATGATCATATTGAAACAGATGAAGAAGGGTATCATCATATCGTAAAATATTATTATGAAAGTGGGAATGTGTATGATGACACACAGATTATCCATATTATAGAACTACCAAAAATAAAACAAGGGAATGTAAAGAGCAAGGAAATGAGGTGGATGAAATATTTAAGTATCCGTGATAAAATAGATTTAGAAAAAGTAAGGGAGAGTGAGCCGATGATGAAGGAAGCAGTAGATAAGTTGGTTTATGTAAGTAGTGATGAACAGATAAGAGCACGCTATGATGCCTTAGAGGATGCAAGAATAGAATATAATAGTAGAATGTTAGCGAGTAACGAGATGGGTGTTGAAAAAGGTAGCGAGGAGACGAGGACTGCGATTGCGCGCAAAATGAAGGAAGAATCACTGGATATTTCTTTGATTGCAAAGATTACTGGATTGAGTGTAAATGAAGTAGAAAAACTATAAAAAGTGTATTTAGATTTATGGAAATTAAATCCTTTAACAGTAGAATAAAAAACTACTAAGAAGGATTTTTTAATGAGTATGAAAGAAACATAAAATAAATGATTAATGAAAATAAAGCATCACATTAACCGATAATAAAATCAATCAGTAAATATCATCCGATACAATAAAAAAAGCACCTATATGCAAAAATACATATTGGTACTCACTAATCATCTTAGCATTCCATATAGGGTATGGAGTTTACACAAAATTAAAACAAGCTCTTAATTAAAAACTTACAATTACCCCACCTGGCATTGCGTAGAAGGTGGTTAATGCTTTGCATTCAATAACGTGTATGTTTTCTGTATCTAAGTTTTCTTTGATTAATTGGACTAATAGTTCAACTTTTTCATCAGCTCTACATGCATTAATATAAATTGGCAAATTTTTTAGATCTTTTTGTTCTTTCATCATTTCAACCATCGTTTTGAATAAGCGGTTGTTTCCACGGACTTTTTTACAAATCTCAATTTTACCTTCAATCGCTGAGCAGATGATTTTAATATTTAAGGAGTCAGCAATGGTTTTAGCCATGCTAGACATTCTACCAGTTTTAACAAGATTATCATAATTTCCAAGTGTAAAAAAGATCTTAAGTGTTTGCATATATTCATTAAGTTCATCTTGGATTTGTTCAAATGAAAGCTCTTTTTCAATTAATTCTTTTGTTTTTTCTACCATCATAATTAAATTTCCAGCAGTAGATTTAGTGTCAAAAACTGCAATTTTTTTATTAGGGTAATCTTGTTCCATCATATCTTTAGCTAAACGACTACTGTTATAGGTGCCAGAAAGCTCACCAGACAAGGTAAAACAAAATACATGTTCAGATTTTTTATAAGCTTCTTCAAAATCGTGGGGTGAAGGACAGCTTGTTTTAGAAGCTTCTTCACTTAGTTTCATACTGGCTAATAAATCATCAGTATTGGTTGTTTCATCGTCAATATATTCTTTATCTGCTGTCACTATTTTTAAAGGGACAATGGTAAAATCGAATAAGTCACTTTGATAGTCACTTACGAGTAAATCACAACTACTGTCTACTACTATTCCATATTTCATATTTACACCTCTTATCGAATAATATGTTATATCATTTAAAATAATATGTCAATGCCATATCATTTTAAATATCAATTAATTTTGTTTATGATGTTTGTAAAAAAGAGAGAAAGCTTTAATTTTTCTAAAAGAGATAGCACAAAAAGAC
>JAWXUG010000035.1:0-12319 GCA_044432885.1 Erysipelotrichaceae bacterium
TTCTGGACATAATAAAATCCCACCTCCGTAGATCCATGAAATTTTATTTATTTCATTTGTCTACTTTAGTGGGATTGTATCACTTCTACAGATGAAACTTTTGAATTTATATTATCTGCAGAGGATGATGATACCCCTATGCCAGAAGATTTAAATGGTCATGATATCTTTATAGATGGATCAGGAGAGGGCAATTTTGGAATAATCTATTATGACACTCCTGGTGTGTATCATTATCAAGTTAGCGAAGTTACAGGATGTAATAATCATTATACTTATGATCAAACAGTTTATGAAATAGTCGTATATGTCTATTTGAGCAATGATGAACTTTGTACGATGGTTTGTGTATATGAAGAAGATTCAACTGAAAAAGCTGAAGCAATTATATTTGAAAATATCTACAGCGACCCAGACGAAGAAAGTTCTTCATCGACTACAACTACCACCACTACTACGGTGGTTGATACAAGTGATATCAATGGTATCAGGCTAGCTGTGGGATTAATGGTTGTGTCAATGTTAGGAATCGTTGTAATAGCTTTTTATAAAAATATGAGCAGATAAAAAGATTTATGCGGGGAAAAAGTATGCATGAATTCATTGGGAATTTAAAATCTGAGTGACCGATCTTAGTTACTACAGTAAAAGTAGTATCTTTTATCGTAAAAATAAGCTTAAAAGCTAATTAGGGGGGAATATGAAGATTATTTATCAAAAAGTAATTAACAAAGCATTAACATGCATGTTAGTGTTTTCTATGATTACGACATTTATGCCAATCTCTGTTTATGCAACTGAGGATGCATTCACAAGCGACAAACAAAACAGTGATGAAATAATAGAAATCATTCATAGCGAAGAGTGTCAATTTCAAGAAGAAGTAGTAGGCCATGAATGTACTTATGTTCATGTACACGATGAAGATTGCGGATATGTAGAAAGCAAAGATGAAATACCTTGTGATAAGGAGTGTATAGATACTGATGGAGATGGTGTTATTGATCACAAAGAGGATTGTGCTTATACACCAGCTATAGTGGGTTCACCATGTACAGATGTCCATGAACATGACGAAACTTGTGGATATGTAGAAGCAGTAGAGGGGAAAAATTGTACTTGTGGAGCGATTACTTATGAAAATAATATAAGTCAAGCTGACAATAATTCGCTAATAATGGAAAACAATGAGATGGCATCTTTGAGTGCAGTGGTTATTGATTATAGTCAACTTTTTATAATGTCAAATACAACGATTATTGGCTTTGATACAGACTATCTAGATAGTATAGGAATAGGAAAAAACAGTGAAGGGGATTATGAACTGGGTGATATTGAAATTCCTAAAGATGTCACGCAGATTGGTAATGGTAGTGGCTATTCTACAAATGCTAGTTCAATATCTATTAGCAAGTTGTCATTTGAAGAAGGCTCTTTACTTACGAAAGTTGCTAAATATGGATTTCAGGGTGTGCTAATCAATGAAATTGATTTTACAAATGCAATACAGCTTAGCGAAATTGGTACACAAGGATTTTATCAATCTGAGGTAACAAATATCACATGGAGTAGTACAGATGCACTTAAAACCCTTGAATCTAACGCATTTAATGGTAATAAAATTTCTGGTGAGCTTTTTGAAATTCCAGAGGGTGTCCAAACAATCAATGGAGCTGCGTTTGATGGTATTGATGTAAATGTATTAATATTTCCATCTACTATTGAACATTTAGAATCTTCGACATTTCAAGGCGTAACTTCTGATTGGTGTGTTTTTGAATTTGATGCTAACGTTACTACAATTCCTAATGGATCCACAAATAATGATGTTTCTATAACAAATACATTGGTAAAGGATAAAGATAGTTATGATTATGTGATGAGTATGAATAGCGGTGCTACTTATCTTAAGCCAACATACGAAGCTACCTTGTCTTTTGATGGCATTACAGGGGACGGCGCTACAAAGCAAGTATTATATAATCGACCTATTAACTGGAAAGAAAACAGTGATGGAATTACTTGGTCAGCCGATACAAGTTATACCTTGCCAACTTTTACAGGAGATAACAATCGATGGGTAATCAGTGATACTGTTAACGATGAAATTGTTGTAACTGATATTGTTGCATGGGATACGTTATATCAATTTGCTTATGAGTATACGCACTATGATTATTTGTGGTTTGGTGAGTATCAACAAAACTTGATCGTTCAAAAAATGACGGATGAAAAGCCGCAAGAAGTTATAGATGCTGAAGTTGCAGGCAAAGAAGTTGTGTATGTTAAACTTAATGATACAGACCATAGATGGTATACCATTGATCCAATTTTGTGGAAAATCTTCAAAACAGTTGACAATGGTGACGGAACTACAACTTACACAGCGGTTTCTGAATACACGCTGGCATTTGCACAAATGGATTCGGATAGTAATGCTGCCACTTTTACAGATTCAGACCTTTGGAATAATTGGTTTGAAGACGAAATTTATGGATTCAATAACACTGCCTTTGATAAAAATGCATTTGCTGATGAATTATTTACTGATGCTGGTTTTAATGATGATGAGTGGAGTTGGTTTAAAATATCTACTGGTTTGCTTTCAGCGAATGATATGTTTACAAGAGGATATTTCCCTAATGAAGAAGATAAATTAACAACCACTACAGATTATTGTTCCTACCCAATTTCATTTGGAGGCACAGGTAGCACATACACATCTTATCAATGGTTTGAAACATTTTATTCTAGTAGTGGATTTGGCACTAGGAATTATGCATTGAAAAACACAGCAGAATTAACAAGCATTTATCAGAATTCTATCGCTGGGGTTCGACCAATGATGCAACTGACTATTGATAGTAAATACAATATACTTGAAAATGAAGGGACAAAAGATGATCCTTATAAGATTGGGACAGTTACTAATAAGGTTTCATTTATTTGCGATGATGAAACTACTTTTGATGATCAAGAACTAATATACGGTTTAAAAGCATCGAGACCTGAAGAATTAATAAAAGATGGTTATACACTTGATGGATGGTATATAGATAATGATTTCACAACAAAATGGGATTTTGAAAAAAATAATGTGATCTCTGATGTTACTTTGTATGCCCAATGGAAAAAAGATGAAGAATCAACTATAATACCAACCACACCAACCACACCAACTGCACCGACTACAACAATCACACCGCATGAAAATCCAAATACGGGTATCCATGCTGTTGGTGAATAAAAATGAAATATAAAAGAATATATATAGTATCTATAATAATATTATTTATTATTCTTATTATTGGATTAGTATGTTTTGAAAATAATGACAAACTAATTGATTTACCTTCAGATGATCTTACTGTCGTTAATAAAGTTGACAATCAAGATTTAATGATTTATGCAAGTATTGATAAGTTAGCGATTGCAAAAGAAGATAATACTGAGACTATTGCATGGCTACGTGTTCCAGACACTGATGTTGATAATCAGGTTATGCAAACAACGGATAACAGTAAATATTTATATACAAATGAACAAGGTGACTATGATAGGTGGGGATGCTATTTCGCGGATTATTACAGTAATTTAACATCTAAAGAACAATTAAATCAGAATACTGTGATATATGGGCATTCGGGAAGTGCTGAATTGAATGAAAATCCTGACGGAAATAGATTTTCACAATTGTTTAGATTTTTAGAACTGGATTTTATAAATGAAAATCCATATATATACTTGACAATCAATGATGATGTATTACCATTTGAAATATTTGCAGTTTTTCATACATCAACAGATTTCTATTATATCAATCCAACTCCAAGTAATGTTGGATTTGAAGAGTTTATTAATACTATAACTAAAAAGAATGAATATATTTTTGAAGGCGTAGATGTTGAGGAAACTGATAAAATATTGACTTTGTCGACATGTTCACATCGCTATGATATAGATGCTTCAGGAAATCATAGACTTGTAGTTATGGGTAAATTAGTAGATGGTGTAAAGGAAAAAGAAAGTAATATTTTTCTAAATAGTAATCCTGAAAGACCATAATTTGGAGTAAAAGTTCGAGAGAAAAGTCATGACAATCATTTTTGATCGTTGTGACTTTTATTGTGGGGTAAACCTATTGACAATTATGGCATAAAAATATATAGTATTTTTACTGGGGATGTCTTGGATTCGACAGGTTTCAGTTTGATTTAGGTTGCAGTGGCGTGGTTACCTAATAACCAACAAAAAATAAACGGAAATCAAAGATTATCATTCGCTGCTTAATTAGTCAATAGCGACTGCAGCCACCTTTATTTGATGTGTCTATACATCACTTAGAGTGTAACTTTATAGAATAAGGGAAACTTGAGGCTTGAATAGTGTACCTGACAAATAAAAAAGCAAATTCAATCGTTGTTTCGTTCATTGACTTACGATTGTCTTATCAATAATGAACTAAACTGTAGACATCTAAATGTGGGGCTATTCTTGGACAGGGGTTCGATTCCCCTCATCTCCACCAGATAAAAACTAAGCCAATTATGGCTTTTTTTATTGGCTTTTTGGGGTTAAATACACTATTTCAGCTATAATTTGATAGGTTTCTTTCACTTTTAATTTTCTGTTTGGCTATCTCATGCCTAAAGATAGCCAGATTTACAAAGTATATTTTCGTTTCATGTTAATGAGTAGCAACAACTATTTATTTTGCCTCTTTCTACTTATGATAAAAAGAATAACTTATGCTAAGCATCTTTTGCTTCATTAGACTTATTTGTTGAGTGGAGTAGTCTTCTATATTTAGAAGGAGAAGTATTGAGTTTTCTTTTGAAAGTGGCACTAAAATGCCCGATTGAATTAAACCCTAACATATCGGATATGGTGTTAATTGAAAGTAAGGGGTCTTTAAGTAAAAGGATAGAGCGATCTAACTTAATTCTTATAATGTTTTCTTTTAAAGATTCTCCATTTACATCAATAAAAGCTCTATATAGTTGAGATTGACTGATGTAGAAGTGGTTGCATATATCTTTTACTTTAATAGATTCTTCAATATGTTCTAAAATATAGTCGTTCACATTTTTAACTAAACTATAACTTTTACCAGCTTGTATATTAGTACTGATATTTTTGTAATTTTCATCAATAATCATAATCAATAAGATTTTTAACAAGGCTTCGGTTTGAAAATATTTACCAGCTGTTTTTGTGTTATCTCTAAGAAAGGCATTTAAAAGAACTAAAATGTTTGCATCCATTGTATTATCATAGACATAAAATTCTTTAATACTAAAGAAATGATTGTATAAAAAACCTCTGGTATTATTTATGTTAAAGAAAATGTAATTAAAAGAAACTTTTTCTTTAGATGTACATCTAGCGTTATAGATCGTATTATCTGGAATTAATAGTACATTTTGTTTGTCAATCGTGTAGGTATTTAGATTACTTTCGATAACAAACTGACCTTGAGATGGGATGACAAGTTTAAAGCAACTTAGCATATTATTGGAAATTGCGCCCGTATTAGTTTGCGTCCAAACACCACATGATAATATTTGAATATCTAACTCTTGTACCAAGTCTGATAATTCATCTTTATGGAAAAATCCACCTTTAATTAGTTCTGTCATATAACCACCTCACTTAATATTATAAATTTTTGAATGATTTATGTAAAGTTAATTATTTAATTAGTGTTAGTATGAGAATGAAAGAAAGGGAGAGTTATGAAAAAATTAATTCTATGTTTATTAGTGTTGGCGCTTTCGTTGACAGGATGTGCTAATTCAAGTGATGATTCAAATGAAACAACAAATGCAGACGATAACCTATCAGTTAGCTATGATTCGGAAGTAAGTGCTGATGTCGTTATTGTAGGAGCAGGAGCAGCAGGTTTAAGTAGTGCAATTGCTGCGGTTGAAAATGGTGCGGAAAAAGTTATTATTTTAGAAAAAACAAATATAACTGGAGGTTCGCTAAATTATACGACCGGGACAATAGCAGGAGCTGAAACAAAAATACAAGAACTAGATGGTGTTGAGGACAGCATTGAGTTATTTGTAGAAGATATGTACAACATTGGACGAGAAAAGGGTAATTTAGAACTATTAACTGTTTTCGCTGAAAAAAATACTGAGGTAGTAGACTGGTTATGGGATATTGGTTTATATGATAATGCATACACTGGAGATAGTACAACTGGAACCATCTCTGTATATGCACCAGAACATGAATTGTATTCTCAAAAAAGAAGTTATAAATTCACAGCAGATGATACTTCAACATATTCATCAGCAGTTCATGAGATTTTAGATGAGTTAGTAAAAAGTAATGATGCAATTGAAATCGTCTATGCAACAGAAGCAGTTGAATTATTGGCAAATGATCAAAACCAAGTGTTAAGTGTTGCTGCAGAACAAGGGAATCAATTAATTAAATATACTGCAGAAATGGGTGTAATTCTTGCGACAGGTGGATATTCAGGCAATACTGAATTAATGGGTGCATTCACTGAAAACGGAGATTCTTACTTAGTAGGTGGATCTGATGCAGCTGATGGATATGGTATCTACATGGCTCAAGAAGTGGGTGCTTATATTGACGAAGAAGCAATGAGTTATGTGCCTACATTCCCAATGGGATACCAACCAGAATCAGGACCTGGATTAATCAGACCTACATACACTTATAAAACAGGTGGTATAGCTGTTAATGCAAATGGTGAAAGATTTGTAGATGAAACAACAGAAGATTTAGCTGCAAGAGAATCAGCATTAGAAGAACAACCAGATGCTATCCAATATGATATCTTTACAGAAGACATCATTGCTGATCTAATCGCCAATAATGCCGCTATATTCTATACATATTTCTATGCGCCGGGTATGGCTTTAGAATCTCAAGTAGTAAGCGCAAGTTCAATAGAAGAATTAGCAGATTTAATTGGAGTTCCTGCAGATAATTTAGTAGCAACAGTTGAATCTTATAATAATAATGTTGAAAATCAAACAACTGATGAATTCGGACGTGAATTTAGCGAAGATTCAATTTCATCTTATAACCTAGCAATTAACAAAATTGAAGGCGATACTTATTATGCAGTACCAATTCAAGCATTATGTGTTATGACACTTGGTGGAGTATCGATTAATGAATATGGCCAAGTATTAGATAATAATAATAATGCTATCCCAGGATTATATGCAGCTGGAGAAATGGTTGGTGGCATATGGGGACGCTATGTATCTAGCGGAACTGGAGTTATGGGTCCTGTTACATTTGGACAAATTGCAGGTGAAAATGTAATGAGTCAAGATCTTGCAACAGATTATGAACTGGTAGCATCTTCAAATGTAATCGCTAAAGAGTTAGTGGTTAAAGCAGTTGTTGAAACGGAAGCTAGATTTGATATGTCTGTTACATTAACTGATGGTACGTATACTGCTACAGTTAGCGGACAAGAAGGTGACATGGTTGTTGAAGTAACTGTTACTGATGGTGTAATCAATGAAGTGATATTGGTTGAAAGTAATGAAACTGAAACCATTGCGAAAACAGCCTTAGAACAAATTCCACTTGATATTGTTGCACAAAACTCACCAGATGTAGATACAGTAAGTGGTGCTACATTGACAAGTAATCGTATTATGGATGCAGTAGCTATTTGTTTAGAAGAAGCTGCTGAATAAGATTAATAGTCTTAAAAAAGATTGTAAAAAATGATAAGAAAGCGTGTAGTGCATTAAGTTTGAATAACCTAGTGTGCTACGCTTTTTATATGAGTAATGAATTCATGTATGCTATACTTTAGATAATTATTTGAAGGGAAAAAAGTGATTATGGAACCACTGTATACCAAACGACTAAAACTTAGAAATGTAGAAGAAGATGATATCCATACGATAGTTGAGTATCGAAATCATGAAGTCACCATTAAATATCAAAGAAATCAAATAAGGGATATGGAAGGAATAAAGCAATTAATACAGGACAGTAAAGAAGATTCATTATCTATGGAAAAGACGAGCTATTTATCGATTGCCTTTAAAACTACCAATGAAATGATAGGTGAAATCATGGTGATGCCAAATAAACAAGACCAATGTATTTCTTTAGGATATACCTTGTCTCATGCATATCATCGTCAAGGGTATGGTTTTGAGGCATTAAGTGTGTTGATAGATTATTTACATGAAAAATACCCAAGCTATTCCTTTGTTTCATTTGCTGACCCCAATAACATTGCGAGTATACATCTTTTAAAGAAGTTGGGATATCACTATTTAGGTTACTCTAGCAAGCTTGTATCTGAGGTGTTTGGTAAATGGTTAAGTGATGATATTGATGTTTTTCGAAGTAAGAAAGAAGATTAAAATTAAATAGAGTGCATCTATTATAAGTATTGCAACAAAACATAATAAAAAGAGGCGAATGACCTCTTTTTATGTAGATACTATCTTTTAAGATTTAATTTGTTTAGCTACAAACAGGTTTCCAAATGAAATAAAGGCTGCAAAGAAGAATACCCATTGTGGACCTGCTGCTACCCAGATATAACCACTTATTTGAGCGGCAATGATTGAGACAATATGATCTAAACTAATGCCGGTAGATAAGATAGAAGCAATATCATCTTGAGGGTGGGCAATCTTCTTCAAATAAACGGATTTAACCACACCAATCTGCATAGATAAGCGATCAAGGATAAATAACCCATAGATAATGACAACTGGCCAGCCAGATGAAGGGATGAGCGTGTCGGCAATACCCCAAACAACAAAACCATATAATGTATAAATGATGATAAAGGTCAAAGCATCTAAATACATCATAAAGCGGATTCCTTTAGAATCGATCCACTTTCCAATTTTTTGCATAAAGAAAATACCGAAGAAACTGCTAATAATTCCTAATAAGGACATGATATCTGCCCCTTTTAATAATAAATCAATAATAACCCATGAACCAAAAACATAAGCAATTTGTTTTTGCACACCATGTAATATGGTTAAAAGATAATAAAATTTGTAATCTTTTCGAAAAGTAAGTTTAAACTTTTTAGGTTGTACACTTTGTAAAAGGTTCTCTTTTTTAGCTTGTTTAATCAACAGAATATTGACTATAATAGCTCCGAAAAAAGCAATAGCTGAAATAATGAATACAAATTGAATGGTACTTGAGAAGTAAAAGAATCCAGTACTAAATCCAACATAGACAACAATCGCTGTTAAAAACGCAATGGCAGTAGATAAACTTGCTAACTGTCCTACTCGTTGTCCAACTTTATCTTTTTCTGCCAATTCCATGATGATAGAATCCTGCAAGGGCATAAATAAATGCATCCCTGTTGAATTTACAAATAAGAAGATTAACATCACTGCAAATGATGGTGTGAAAAATCCAAGTGCAGTAATACCAATGCAAGATAATATTTGGGCAAATAAAGCAATTTTTAGGTTTCCTAAACTTGATAAACTGGCAATGATTAATGCACATAGTACACCAGGTAATTCTCTTGGGAATTCAATGAAGGCTCTTTGTGTAGCCGTTACACTATAAACTTCCTTATAATAGTTTGAAAAGATAGAGTCACTTAACCCTTTTCCTACCGCAATAAATGCAACAAGGATAAAGAAAAGGATCATACTTTTACTCATTGTTGATTTTGATTGATTCATTGATTTTCCCCCTAAATTCATATTTATAAAGTATATCATAGTTTATAAGATTACTTTACACTTCCTTGGAAAAAGGCATAAAAACTATGATAAACTAAATGTATTATAGAAAAGGTGGTACATAATGATGGATAACAGATTAGAAGAAGCAAGATTAATTATAAATGAGGTAGATGGTAAGATAGCAGATTTATGGGTAAGGCGTATGAAAGCAGTTGAAATGGTCATTCAATATAAAATAGATCATCAGCTTCCTATTTTTAATGAACAAAGGGAGCTTGAAGTTATTGAAAAAAATGTTGCGTTGATAAGCGATGAAGTGTTAAAACCATACTATAAAAAGTTTATTCAAGAAACGATGGATATTTCAAAACAATATCAACAAACTTTTTTAATTGAAGAGTAAGATGTAGTTGTTTACATAGTAGAAGAATAGTAAGTCGAGGAAGTCATGAAAAAGATAGGGCTAATTTTAGAGGGTGGTGGCATGCGCGGTATGTTTACCACAGGTGTTTTAGATTATTTTATTGACGCAGATATCCAGTTTGATCAGGTAATGGGCGTTTCTGCCGGGGCATGTCAGGGCTCATGTTATATATCAAATCAAAAAGGGCGTGGAAAAGATATTGTCATGGAGTTTATCAATGATGAGCGTTATTGTAGTGTGAAAAGCATGCTTAAAACTGGAGATATTTTTAATGTTGAATTCGCATATCATACAATTCCTAATCAATTAAATATCTTTGATCATCAAGCCTATCGCTCAAGTCCAATGAAATTTGTGGCTGTATCCACTAATTTGAAAGATGGGTCTGGTTATTATCCAATCATTGAAGATATTGATAAAGATGTGGATATGCTTAGAGCATCTGCTTCACTTCCATTTGTATCTCGCAAGGTCATGGTAGATGATGAATTTTACTTGGATGGGGGGATTGCTGATCCAATTCCTATAAAACAAAGTGAAAAAATGGGGTATGAAAAAAACATTGTCGTTTTAACCCAACCATGGGGGTTTCGTAAAAAAGCTAGTAAAAGTTATTTGTTAGGAAAACTATTCTATGCTAAGTATCCAAATTTTATTCAAGCATTAAAGAATCGACATATCATTTATAATGACTCTTTAGATTATCTTCAACTTCAAGTTGATAAGGGACAAGCATTGGTGTTATGTCCAAAGGATGATTTAGGATTAAAGCGTATCGAAAAAGATAAAGATAAATTGTATAAAGCTTATCAATTAGGCTATAGTTATGCAAAGAAAAATCATGATAGAATTTCCTCGTTTTTAGATTATCGCAAGTGAAAATAGAAAAGCTGCCCTTAAGTGCAGCTTTTTGCGTTTCTTATGTCAAATTTTTTAAATTTTAGGAAGTTTTATAATATGAAATGCACACTAATTATGCAAATAAACTATGGAAACAAAAAAATCAGCCAGTTATGGCTGATTAGAAATAACTATTTGTTTTTATAAGCTAATGCATGTTGTATAAATGAGGCGAATAGTGGGTGTGGACGGTTAGGTCTACTTTTAAATTCTGGATGGTATTGGCAACCAACAAAATAATCGCAGTTTTTGTTTTCTACAACTTCGACAAGTAAATCATCAAGTGAGGTTCCGACGATATCTAAGCCCCCTTGTTCAAATTCAGGACGATAGCTATTGTTGAATTCATAACGATGACGATGACGTTCGTTAATCACATCTGCTTGATAACTAGCTTTAGCAACACTATTTTCTTTTAATTTACATGGATAACTTCCTTTACGTAAGGTTCCACCCATTTTTTGGATATACTTTTGGTCTTCCATAATATGAATAATAGGGTGTGGGGTGTGTTCGTCAAATTCTTTTGAAGTTGCCTGTGCATAGCCTAAAACATTACGAGCGAATTCAATACAAGCAATTTGCATACCTAAACAAATCCCTAAGTATGGAATGTTTTTTTCACGTGCGAATTTGGCTGCTAAAATCATTCCTTCAATACCACGTTCACCAAAACCACCTGGAACTAAGATTCCATGGGTTTGCCCTAAAATATTTTCGATATTTTCTTCTGTTAACACTTCTGAGTCTACCCAATTAATGTGAATGTGACTATGGTGTTGATAGCCTCCGTGATATAAGGATTCTACGACTGAACAATAAGCATCGTGTAAAGAAGTATATTTTCCGACAAGAGAAATGGTTACTGTTTCATTTCTTGATTTAATCTTATCAATCATTGAAGTCCACTCCGTTAAATCAACAGGATGTAAAGGTAAATTTAATCGTTCTAGCGTTAATGTACACATGTTTTGTGCTTCTAACATCAAAGGCACTTCATATAAAATAGGGAGAGTCCCATTATAGATAACCGATTCTTTGCTCACATTACAGAACAGAGAAATTTTTTCTTTGATTTGATCATCTATTTCTTTATCACATCTCACCACAATCATATCAGGGTGAACGCCTAGAGATTGTAAGGTGCGTACTGAGTGTTGAGTAGGTTTTGTTTTAAGTTCATCAGATCCCTGTAAATGTGGAACAAGGGTAACATGGATGCACATGCAATCTTCTTTAGGTTGTTCAAGACAAATTTGGCGAATGGTTTCAAGGAAAGGGGTACTTTCAATATCTCCAACTGTTC
>JAWXUG010000036.1:0-12009 GCA_044432885.1 Erysipelotrichaceae bacterium
TCGATACTTTAATTTCTTGTTTTCATCATATACATCTTTATAGTCGTGTTCTAACAGAATCCAGTTTTTTTCTTTTTTAGGCAATTGTTTTACCGATTTAGAAAATAAGTATCCATCATTATTATTTAAGGCTTCTAGTATGTTTCTAGCGCAATTTAAACTTTTATCAGCTATTTGCACAGTTCTACCGTTAATATTATTTTGTTTCTTTAAGTCACGGATTATATTTCTAATAATAGGTTTTTCGCTCTCATTACCAGGGTACATTTGCATCCCGATCGGAATCATATTCGCATCTAATAATAAACCTAGCCCTACAATAAGATCACTTCGATGTTCTTTTGAAGGTCCTTTTTTTTGAAAGTCGCTTTCTCTATCGATTTCAAAATAAAAGTTTGTGCAATCAAAGAATGTATGATTTGTTTCTATTCCGTAGTTTTCTTTTGTTGCAACAGTGAAAATTTCTACGAATTTCCGATATTCAGAACCGATGAATTCTACTGCAGCTAATAATTGATCATAGCTATAATCAACCTCATGGAACAAACAAGGCAGAACATCGTAAAATGTTTTATGTTTGGAATTTGGTGATACCACCCTAGCGTAAACCAAAGAGGAAAAGATATCATAAACATTAAATTGAAACTCACGATTCGATTGCATATAACCAAAGTGTTCTTCAACATCAAGAGTATTAAGGATATTACACAAAGGAAAGTATCCTAAATGACGAATAGGTGACTCATCAGAAATTTGCTTTATTTTATCCTTCGATTTTGAGATTGTCTTTTCTAAATTTAAACGATTCACTTCCTCTTGATAGAAATTGATAGGATCTTCAATACCCGATTCTTTTAATTTCTCAACAGAGCCTAAAGACTTAAAACAATGATGTTTTGTGCCTTTAACTTCAGGAGAATAAAAACTTTCATAAATAGCTAAATAAGTGTGTTTTGACTGCTTTGCCTTTTTTAAAAAATACGCCATAAATAAGCCCTCCATATATTGCACCATTACACCATTATTATGGCATAAATAAAAATAAATTAAAATATTTTTTGATAGAAAAAAAGCCTAAATATAAAGGCTTTGAGTAAGTTATTAAATTTCAGCTCCTAAAGATTCATGGTGCAAACTTCTAAATGCGGGCGCTTAACTCTTATACGAAAATAGATAACATTGTATAAAATAAGTTAAAGTAGTTGGTTAAGCAATCTTGATATCAATTAAAGATTGAAGTATAATTGGAATGGGAAAAGGTCCCTATGGAGGAAAAATGAAAAAATTATTAGTTAGTTTATTAGCACTTGCTATGTTAGCAGGATGCTCAAGTACTACTACTGGTGATGATGAAACAGTAGAATCAACAGTTGTAAAAATTCAATTCGTACCTAGTAGAGATGTTGAAGACATCGTAACAGTTACAGATCCATTAAAAGAAATCTTAACTGAAGCTATGGTTGACAAAGGATTTGAAAATGTAACCTTTGAAATCAGTGTAAGTTCAGATTATAACGTTGCAGGAGAAGCTTTAATTTCTGGAACAGTAGATTTAGCATTCTTACCAGCTGGAACATATGTTGCTTATCATGAAGATGGAGCTGAATTATTAGTAACATGTACTCGTGCTGGTTTAAGTAAAGATTCTGAAAATGCTGCAGATTGGAATGATGGATTAGCAACTGAAGGAGATTCTTCAAGTCAAGTTGGATACTATCGTTCAATTGGTGTTGCTGGACCATCTGAAAAAGGTCAAGAATTAGCAGCTATCGTAAATTCTGGTGAAGAATTAACTTGGGAAGATGTAAATAGTGCTGTATGGTGTGTAAGTTCATCAACAACTTCATCTGCTGGTTATATTTATCCAACAATTTGGTTAATGGATCATTTTGATAAAAAAATCTCTGACTTAGCAAATGTTGTACCAACTGATGGATATTCAGATACAGCAACAAGACTTGCTAGTGAAGCTTGCGATATCGGTGTTGGTTACGCAGATTACCGTCGTGACTATGCTGAAGCATGGACAACTGATTATGGACGTGAATTAACAGTTTGGGAAGAAACAAATGTTGTTCTTGTTACTGATGGTGTTATGAATGATACTATCTCTTATTCAGCTAATTCAGAAACTTTAACACCTGAATTAATTACTGCTTTACAAGAAGCATTCATCGAATTAGCTCAAACTGAAGCTGGTTTAGAAGCAATTGCTATCTATAGCCATGAAGGTTATGTAGTTACTACTGATGCTGATTATGATTCATCACGTGTAGCAGCTGAATTATCACAACAATAATTCTTAGAACTAAATGATATTATAGATAAAAGATAAGGCTTTGCCTTATCTTTATATCTATTATGAAAGGGAAATAAAATGATTGAATTTAAGAATGTATCAAAAGTCTATGGAAATGGGGTAAAAGCCTTAAATAATGTTAGCCTTCAAATTGAGCAAGGTGAGTTTGTGGCAATTATTGGATTATCTGGAGCGGGTAAAAGTACATTGCTAAGAGCAATTAATAAAATGCATGATATAACCTCTGGAGAATTAACAGTTAATGGGATAGACGTTGCTAAATTAAAGGGTAGAGAATTAAGACGTTTTAGAAGAAAAATCGGGATGGTGTTCCAATCTTTTAATTTGGTAAAAAGAACAACTGTAATTAATAATGTACTTACATCAAAAGTTGCGGATATGAATTTACTTCAATCAATTCTTGGAATTTATTCTAAAAAGGATAAAATTGAGGCATTAGAAGCTTTGGATAAAGTGGGAATTTTAGAAAAAGCCTATATTCGTGCAGACCAATTATCAGGAGGGCAAGCTCAACGTGTAGCATTAGCAAGAACGCTAGCTCAACAACCAGATATTATCTTAGCGGATGAGCCTGTAGCTTCGCTGGATCCAATTATGGCAGCGACTGTAATGGATGACTTTAAAAATATCAATAAAGATATGAATATAACCATCATTATTAATATTCACCATGTAGATTTGGCATTAAAATATGCAGATCGTATCGTTGGCATTCGTGAAGGGGAAATTGTATATGATGGCCCTACTAATGGAATAACTAATGATCACTTAAAACAAATTTATGGACGTGAATTATCAGATGACGAATTAATGGAGAAATAATATGTTAGAAAAAATTAAATCTTTATTTATTCCTTCTACTTTTACATTATCAAATGGAAAAGTAGTAAAAGAGAAGTTTAACCCTACCATTTATATTGTCATTGGCCTAGCGTATTTAATTTATATTACGGGACAATTTACTGGTTTTAATTTTAGTACATTGGCAAAAAATGGAAGTAACTTTTTTGATATTATTATTGCGATGTTTCCACCAAATTTAGCTTATTCAACATCTGTTATCAGTCCAATGATTGATACGTTGATTATGTCGCTGGTTGGGACTTTAATTGGTGTCGTTTTTGCTTTACCAATGGCTTTTTTAAATGCTACAAATTTGAATAAAAATAAATGGTTAGTTTCTATCTTAAGAACCTTCTTAAGTTTGTTACGTACGATTCCTGTTTTGGTTTATGCTCTTATTTCAGTTTATATCTTTGGTGTTGGGGCTTTTTCAGGGACAGTGGCGATTGCTATATTTACATTCGCTATCGCATCAAAAATGTTATATGAACAAGTCGAAACAGTAGATATGGGACCATTTGAAGCCTTAGAGTCTACAGGTGCAAATACAATTCGCTCAGTTCGTTGCGCAGTGTTTCCACAAATAAAACCATATTACATTTCAATGATTTTATACAATTTTGAAATGAATGTACGTAGTGCTGCTATTTTAGGGTATGTAGGTGCAGGTGGTATTGGTATATTATTAAATGAAAATCTAGGATGGCGTGCTTATCAAAAAGTGGGAACAGTTTTAATTATGCTTATCATCGTAGTTTTGATTATTGAATCTACCTCAAGATATTTAAGGGGGAAATTAAACTAATGACTAATAATAAATTAACAGTGGAAAAGCAATATGAATTACGACCTAAAACGTGGATTAGAGTGGTTGCAAGTTTAATTGTTTTAGTGGCAGTGCTTTATCCATCTTTTGAAACATTAAACTTTACAGGCATCTCATCAAATGGTATGGTTGTTGCTAAAAATATGATTAAGGGTATTTTAAGTCCTTCAATTAGCTATGTGTTTGACACTAGTACCTCAGGTCTTGCGTATTTATTGTTGGAAACAGCAGCAATTGGATTTCTTGGAACCATAATTGGGGCCATTATTTCCGTTCCTTTAGCTTTCATGTCATCACGCAATTTAACGCCTAAAGCAGTTTCCTATCTAGGGGTTGCGATTGCAACCATATTAAGAACATTTCCTGTATTTGTATATGGAGTAATGTTTATCAAAGTTACAGGACCAGGAGCTTTTGCAGGTGTATTAACTTTGGCAGCTACTTCGATTGGAATGTGTTCCAAATTGTTTATTGAAGCTATCGAAGATTTGGATCCAGGGATTACTGAAGCATTAGATGCTACAGGATGTACAACTTTTCAAAAAATACGTTTTGGAATTATTCCTCAATTATTATCGAATTTTATCTCAATCGTAATTTATCGTTACGATATTAATGTTAAGAATGCCTCTGTACTAGGGCTCGTTGGCGCTGGGGGGATTGGTGCTCCTTTAAAATTTGCGATGAGTGGTGGACGTTGGTCAGATGTAGGTGTCCTATTATTAGGACTAATCGTATTAGTTTTAGTAATTGAATATTTCTCAACAGCAATTAGAAATAAATTAATTACAGGAGAGTAAAATGAAAATTAAATTGTTTGCTACATCGGATGTACATGGGAATGTAAGTCCATATAAATATAGCGATCGAAGCTTAGCAGAAGCAGGTTTAGCAAGACTCGCAACTTATATTCGTCAACATAAAGATGAAGATACGATTTTAATCGATAATGGGGATTTACTACAAGGTAGTCCATTGTGTTATCACCATCATTTATATAATGAAGAGGATGTTAATCCTGTGGTTCATGTACTAAATGAATTAGATTATGATTATTTCAATATTGGCAATCATGATTTTAATTATGGACAAGAGGTTTTATATCATGGAATGCAGGTAATGGATGCAAAATGTATTACTACTAATATTACAGATGGAACCCATCGCTTTGAGTATGACTATGTTATCCACCAAATTAAAGGTGTTAAGATTGCCTTGGTAGGGTTGACTAATGATTATATTCCAAATTGGGAAATCCCTTCACATATAACAGGACTTAGCTTTGAAAATGCGTATACTAAATGTGCTAGTGTTGTTGAAAAAATCAAAAAAAATAATGAAGCAGATTATATTGTGGTCGTTTATCATGGAGGTTTTGAAAAAAATTTTGATGGGACACCACTGAATACACCATCTCACGATAATCAAGGTTATCGTATAGTAAGTGAGATTGAAGGAATTGATGTATTAATTACAGGTCATCAGCACCGTACAATTTGTCAAAATATACATAATACTTTTGTTACTCAAACAGCTCAAAATGGCATGGAATTAGCACATATAGAAATCGATACGGATACCCGTGAAATTACTGGACAATTAATTCTTGCTGATTCAGATATTGATCAAAGAGTGATGGGAATCATACAAAAAGAAGAAGAAGCTACGCAAACATGGCTAGATGAGCCAGTTGGTGGTTTTGATATAGGAGATTGTTTAATAAGTGATGAGATGGATGCTCGTATCCACAAACATTCGTGTGTATCTTTTTTGAATCAAATTCAAAAAGATTATTATCAAGCAGATTGTTCAGCATCAGCATTATTTAACGATGCATTTGGTTTTAATCATCAAATTACGATGAGAGATATTGTATCCACTTATGTATATCCAAATACTATTATTATGGTAAAGATTACTGGCAAAAATTTAAAAGCTTATCTTGAGCAAGCTGCCAAATATTTTGACGTGAAAGATCAAGAAGTTGTTATATCTAAAGATTATTGTGACCCTAAACCAATTCACTACGAGTATGATATGGTGGATGGAGTGGATTATGTTATCAAGGTAGGTAATCCTGTAGGCGAAAGAATAGAAAACTTAATGTTTAATGGTAAAGAGATAGCAGAGGATCAAGAACTTACTTTTGTTGTCAATAATTATCGTTTGGCAGGTGGCGGAAACTATACGATGTTGGATGAATGTGAAGTGTTAAAAGATGATGGAAAAGAAATGGTTGAAATCATTGCAGAATACATCATGAAGAATAATCCTGTTGTCATTGATCACAAAGATAATATTAAAGTAATTGTTTAAGAAGTGCTTAGCACTTCTTTTTAAAAGAAAAAATGTACTAAACAGTACATTTAATGGGTATATTTTTTGATATTTAACATTCTACAAGCATTTAAAATAGCTAGCACAGATACACCTACATCTGCGAATACTGCTTCCCACATATTTGATAGTCCAAAAACAGTTAGTATTAATACTAAAATTTTAATGCCTAATGCGAATAGGATATTTTGTTTAACAATTTTTAAGGTATCTTTCGATAATTCAATAGCGGTCGCGATTTTAGTTAATTCATCATTCATAATGACGATATCTGCGGCTTCAATTGCTGCATCAGATCCAATGTTACCCATTGCAATTCCGATATCGGCTCTTGCTAAAACGGGTGCATCGTTAATACCATCTCCAACAAAGATTACCTTGTTTTTGGATTTTGATAATATTTCCTCGGTAATGTTGACTTTATCAGTTGGAAGCAGATCAGTATAAACTTTATGGATAGAAAGTTTATTTGCAACATCCATTCCAATAAGATGATTATCACCTGTTAACATGATGGTTTGATTTATACCCGATTTTTTCATTTTTGAGATAGCTTCTAAGCTATCTTCTTTTATTTCATCAGCAATAAGTATATGTCCAAGATAACATTGTTCTTGTGCAACATAAACTATCGTTCCGATAATATTTTCAATACTTTCTATATCAATATGATAGTCTTCCATTAACTTTTTGTTTCCAACAAGCGTACGCTTACCATCTATTTTAACACTAATCCCATGTCCTGCAATTTCTTGATATTCACACATTTTTTCAGTATCTATTTTATTATCGCAGGCTTTTTTTAGTGCGTTTGAAATTGGGTGGCTTGAATAATGTTCAGCGATGGTTGCTAATTCTAATAATTCTTTTTTTTCTATATTGATTGGACAGATTTCTTTCACTTTAAATATTCCTTTGGTTATAGTTCCTGTTTTATCAAAGATAATCGTATCAGCATCTGCTAATGCTTCAAGGTAGTTACTACCTTTGATTAAGATTCCCAATTTAGAAGCTGCTCCAATTCCACCGAAAAAACTTAAGGGGATGGATATGACCAATGCACATGGACATGATACAACAAGAAAAGATAAAGAACGATAAAACCAAATATTGAAGCTTCCAGAAAACAAAATGGGAGGTACAGTCGCTAGTATCACGGCTAAGCTAACTACAATAGGGGTGTAGTATCTAGCAAATTTAGTAATAAAGTTTTCAGCTTTGGATTTATGATCACTTGCACTTTCTACTAAATCTAAGATTCGATTGACAGTTGAATCAGTATATTCTTGAGTGACTTTAGCAACAATAAGTCCATTCATATTCACACTTCCACTTAGCAGTAAGCTATCTGCACTGACTTCAATAGGAAGGGATTCACCAGTTAATGCTGATTGATCTACTGTACTATTTCCCTTTATTATAATGCAATCGAGAGGAACTTTTTCGCCTGGTTTAATCAAAATTAGATCACCAATTAAAACATCATAAGGATCAACTTGGCCATCTTGGCCATCTTTTATAAGATTCGCATAGTCAGGGCGAATATCCATTAATTCTCCAATAGACTTTCGTGATTTATTGACTGCATGTTTTTGAAATAACTCTCCAACTTGATAAAACAGCATTACAGCAACCCCTTCAGTATACTCCCCAATAAAAAAGGCACCTAGAGTTGCAATTGACATTAGGAAGTTCTCATCTAATAGATGCCCTTTAAAAATGTTTTTAAAAGCTTTCATTAAGACATCATATCCTAATATAAGGTAGCCTATTAAATATAATATTAATGCATATGAATTTTCAGTTAACAAAACAGCAATAATTGTTAAAGCAAGTCCAATTGCTAGTCTAAAAGGCATTACGTTTTTTAGCTTTAACATTCTATGCTCTTTTAACAATGACTTGATCATCAACTTTATGGACTGCTTTTTCAATTGCTTCAAGGATATGCTCAGCATAATCATCTTTGAATTCTAAGGTAAGTTTTAAAGTCATAAAGTTGACACTAGCATCTACTACGCCCTCAATTTTTTTGATACTATTTTCCATTTTAGCAGCACAGTGTGCGCAATCCAAACCTTGCAAACGATAATTTCTTTTCATAGTATCCCTCTTTCTATAAATTTTTATGTTGAATGTGTTCAAAAGCTTTTTCGATGATATCTTGAACATGAGTATCATCTAAGGAGTAAAAGACGATTTTTCCCTCTTTTCGTGCTTTTACTAAACCAACTTTTTTTAAAGTTTTTAATTGATGTGATACAGATGATTTGGTCATATTAAGTAGCACTGATAAATCACAGACACACATTTCGTGAATATCAAGGGCCATTAATATACCGATTCTTGTTTTGTCACCTATTGCTTTGAATAAAGTGAATAGTGGTAATCTTTCATCTTCACTTGGCAACAAAGATGAAACATGGTTTACAATTTCTTCATGAATGACATCACAGTCACAACATTGCGTTTCTTTAGGCATCTTTTACCTCCCACCACAATTGAATATCTACTCAACCATTATAATTGAATAGTTATTCAATTGTCAATAAAATGTTGACTGCATAATAAAAAAACAATTGCAATGTGCAATTGTGAATATAGATATACGAAAATTAATCTTTCTTAAAGAGGGTATATAGATAGTAGTCTTTGTGAATGAATTCAAAAAAATTGGTGCACCAAACAAGACTTGAACTTGCACGGGTTTCCCCATACGCCCCTCAAGCGTACGTGTCTGCCATTCCACCACTGGTGCACATTATATTATTATAAAAGAAATGATAATAAATCGCAATATGAATTGTAATTACAGGATAAAAAGTCTATAATAGTCAAGGAACAAAAAAAGGAAGTGATAACATGTCATATCAGAAAATTATTAATATTGCAGTCATTGCCCACGTCGATGCTGGAAAAAGTACCTTAGTAGATGCATTTTTAAGTCAAAGTCATGTCTTTCGTGACAATGAAGAAGTAGTCGATTGTGTAATGGATAGTAATGATCTTGAAAGAGAAAGAGGAATTACCATCTATGCAAAGAACTGTTCAGTAAACTATAAAGATTATAAAATTAACATTGTGGATACGCCAGGCCATGCTGATTTTTCAAGTGAGGTTGAACGTATCATTAAAACAGTAGATACCGTTATCTTATTAGTAGATTCAAGTGAGGGACCAATGCCTCAAACACGTTTTGTATTACAAAAGAGTTTAGAAATTGGATTAAGACCTATTTTATTAATTAATAAAATTGATAAAAAGGATTCAAGAGTTGATGAAGTCATCGATTTAGTCTATCAATTATTTTTAGATTTAAATGCAACTGATGATCAATTAGATTTCCCAATTCTATATGGAATTGCAAGAGAGGGAATCGTTAGAGCAGATATGGAAGATACCAATACAGATATTACCCCATTATTTGAAACGATTTTACATCATTGCCAAGAATACCCAAATTTATCAGATGAAAGCTTACAAATGCAAGTTTCAGCATTAGCTTACGATGATTATATTGGAAGATTAGGTGTTGGACGCGTTTATCGTGGAACTTTAAAAGAGGGTCAAAGTGTTGTCGTATGTGATCCAGATCAAAAAAGTATGAATCGTAGAATTGGTCAAGTTTTTGTTTATAAAGGATTAAGCAGAGTTTCAGTTAAAGAAGCTCAATGCGGCGAAATTGTTATGATTGCAGGGATTGCTGATATTTCTATTGGGGATACTTTATGTCTTTCAACAGATATTGAACCATTGCCATCTATTGTTATCGAAGAGCCTACATTATCGATGAATTTCATGGTTAATAGTAGTCCTTTCCAAGGGAAAAGTGGAAAGTATGTAACTTCAAGAAACATTAAAGAAAGACTTGAAAAAGAATTAGAAGTAAATGTTGGATTAAGAGTGGAGCAAGGATCATCTTCAGATACCTTTAAAGTATCGGGAAGAGGGGAGTTACACTTATCGATTTTACTTGAAAATATGAGAAGAGAAGGCTATGAAGTTGCAGTAAGTAAACCAGAAGTTATCTTCCATCGTGATGGTGAACAGTTAATGGAACCTCAAGAAGAGGTAATTTGTACGGTACCAACTGAATATTCAGGTTCAGTTATTTCTAAGTTAAATCTTAGAAAAGGGATCATGGTAAATTTAAGTGAAGAAGGAAGCTATACAAAGATTGAATACTTAGTACCAACTCGTGGATTATTAGGGTATCGTAGTGAATTCATCAATGATACAAGAGGTGAAGGAACCATGGTTCGCCAATTAAAAGGATATATGCCATATGTTGGTGAAATCTTACAACGTGTGAATGGTGCTTTAGTATCGACAGAAAATGGAAATGCAATGACTTATGCTTTATGGAATATTCAAGAACGTGGACAATTATTTATCGATCCACAAACTCCTGTTTATGAAGGGATGATTATTGGTATGGCAGCTAAAAATTTAGATATGGATGTTAATCCTATTAAAAATAAAAAGTTAACAGCAATTCGTTCTACTGGAGCTGATGAAGCAATGAAACTTGTAACACCAAGAAAAATGTCACTTGAAGAAGCTTTAGAATTTATTAATGATGATGAATTGGTTGAAATTACACCAGACGATATTCGTCTTCGTAAAAAATATTTAAAGCCAAACGATAGAAAACAATTCAATCGTTCAAAAACAAACGTATAAAGCAGGAAATCCTGCTTTTTCTTTTGATATAGCGTATGATATATTAAGGTGTAAGGAGGGCATATGATTAACAAGTTAAAAGAAATGATTGATTCAAGTCAAAATATTGTGTTATTTACAGGTGCTGGTATGTCCACGGAAAGTGGTATTCCAGATTTTAGAAGTGTTGATGGTTTATATCATCAAAAGTATGCCTATCCACCTGAAACGATCTTATCACATCGCTTTTTTATCCATAAAACAAAGGGCTTTTATACTTTCTATAAAGATAAAATGATTTGCTTAGATGCTCATCCTAATGATGCACATCTTTACTTTGCTCATCTTGAGCAAGTTGGAAAACTAAAAGCAGTTGTTACTCAAAATATTGATAACCTGCATTATGCTGCTGGCAATCAAGTAGTTTATGAATTGCATGGAAATGTTCATCGAAATTATTGTATGAAGTGTGGGAAATTTTATCCGATAGAATATATCATGGATTGTGAGATTCCCTATTGTATGTGTGGCGGTCTTGTTAAACCTGATGTTGTTTTATATGAGGAAGGTTTATCTGAAAAAATCATGTATGATACGATAAAGGCTATTAGGAGCTGTGATATGTTAATCATCGCAGGAACTTCGCTAGCAGTCTATCCTGCAGCATCTTTTATCAATTATTATCAGGGAAATCGATTAGTGGTTATTAATAAAAGTGAATTAAACGTAAAAGCTGATTTGCTCATTAATGGTTCAGTAGGAGAAGTCTGTCGCCAACTCATGAAAAAAGAAGCTGACTAATCAGCTTCTGACCCCTCTATATTTATAATATCATATAAAAAAATGAAATATAAGGCTTTTCTTATCTTCAATTTTATTTATAATTTAAGTATAGATAGGGGAAACCCGAGAAGGATAACTTCAAGGAGGGCGAAGAGAATGGAACCTTCAATACAAACAGGTGAGAAAGCCTAAATAATTGTAAACCATTATCTTTAATTTAGTTTAAAGAATTTTTATG
>JAWXUG010000037.1:0-11705 GCA_044432885.1 Erysipelotrichaceae bacterium
CCTTTAAACAAACACATTCTAGCATCTACATTGTGAATTTTAAGGGCTTGAAACATTTGAAGACCTTCTGCCATCCAACAACGATAGTCTTCATTGGAATGAATGAATAGTGTTGGTGTTGTACATTTGTCCGCATATTTGATTGGAGAGAAACTCCACATACGATCAAAGTTTTCCCATGGTGTTGAAGCCATTTGACTCATATTATGATAGTAGCCAATATCAGTTGTCAATGACTTAGACACCCAGTTTGAAATAGAACGTTGACTTGCTGCACAACAGAAGCGATTGGTATGACCAATAATCCAGTTCACCATGAACCCACCATAACTTCCTCCTGTTACTGCAATCTTGTCTGTATCAATATCAGGGTATTTTTCTAATACTTGATCACAGAATTCCATTAAATCAGAATAATCAACGGTACCATATTTATTCACTAGGTGCATAAATTCATTTCCACGCCCATCTGAGCCTCTTGGATTGGTAAACATAACAAAGTAACCCATTGATGCCCACACTTGCATTTCATGGAAGAAGGTTTCTCCATAAACCCCTTTTGGTCCTCCGTGAATATCATATATTGCTGGATATTTCTTTCCTTTTTCATATCCTCTTGGTTTAATCACCCAACCATCAATGCGAATATCATCTAAATTAGTAAAAGATAATTTTTCTAATGGCAATACTTCTTTATCATCTAATGCATGATTAATAGAGGTCAATTGATATTCCACATGATCCTTTACTTCATACACTTCTTGTAGTTTCATATCTCTCATCCCGATAAAGACAAGACGATCTTCTTTTACGCTAAAACAATCTACGCAACCCTCTTTATTGGTTAATTGAGTTAGATTCCCCTTCAAATCAAGGGTGAAAATATTAGAGCAATTATCTACGGTTGAAGTCATATAAATAAGTCCATTTTCACTCATGAAGGATTGACCACCGTATAACTTCGCATCACTTCCTACACTTGAACCTACAGAAATTTCTTGATCAAAGAAACAGCTATATTCTCCACTTGTAAGGTTCATCTTATAGAATTTAAGATTCTCACTAGTTCCCCAAGTTTTAAAATCTGTTCCTGTAAATACCAAGGTATCTTCAATCATTGCTAAATGATGAATATTCATTGTTTCTTGATCTAATAGTTCGCTACATTCTTTTGTATTTAAATCTACTTTTAATAAGCAAGTATATTGATTGTTTACGTCTTGATATTGATTTCCTACCACAATTAAGGTTTGTTTATCAGGACTTAACAAAATACTTTCTGTTTCCATCATCTTAGGTGTTAATAAGGTAACTTCTGATGTAAGATAATTAACTAAGTAAACTTGCTTACGTTTCTTATTAATAAATCCTCTTCCATTAAACCAATAAGGTAATTCATCTAATACTTCATAATCTTTTTCTTCTTGTAATTCTTCCTTACTCATTTTTTCATGGTCTTCATCCACATCTTTCAACGCGACTACAACCGCATATTGATCATCTATCAATTTAAAATTGCTTACATTTAATGGAATACTAAAAGCTTTACTGGCTTCTCCACCTGTTAAAGATAATCGATAGTAGTTTGTACATTCTTTGAATTCTTCTTTTGCCCTTTCAGCTGACTTATCGCGATCTGCTGAAAATAGAATGGACTCATTACTTTCCCATATCACTCCTTTTTCATTTTGTGAAGTTAATTGTTTAATACTAGCTGTTTCAAAATCATAATAATATATATGATGTGCATAATTGTTTTTATCCATATCCCCTTGACTAACCACAAAACTTGCTTTGCGTTTATCTGGCGATAGTGTAATTTCTGAACAATATTGATAATCACATAAATCTTCAATCATAATTGGCTTTTTCATCGTACAATCCCCCTTTTGAACTATTATACACCCAAAGTTTTTAAAAATTACCTATAAAAAAAGGACCTTTCATAAAATCGTCCTTTGTTAATGAAAAAATGATATCATCAAATAGTTTTCCTTGATGCAGCACACAATCATGAATATAGCCTTCTTGTTTAAATCCTAGCTTTTTAGCAAGATTTATCGAGTGGATATTTTCTGCAAATACCCGTACTGTAATAACCTTAATATCTTCTTTAAGAAACAACTCTTGCATTAAATAAGCTAAGGCCTCACTCATGAATCCTTGTGATGCACATTCTTGTTTCAAGAAATAAGAAAGCTCTACTGCTTGATTCCAATATCTAATGGTTCCATGATGAACAAAGATAGCCCCTATTAATTGTTGATTAACATCTTCCATAATCAATATGTTGGAATCTTCATCAAATTGTTTCTTAATTTCTTGTTCACTCATTTTAGGCATTGGATTGTGTTGTAAGACAAAATCACTATGTTGGATTATTTGATAGGCACTAATGTCTTTTTCATTAGGTCTTCTTAATTGAAACCTTGGTGTTTTTAACGTGTCAAAATGAAATAGGTCTACGCTACTCATTCTTATTGCTCTCCTATTTTAGAAAACTCTTTAAAAGAACGCTTCTTTTCAAAAGTAATATTATTCAAGTAAATACTACTGTTGATCGTATATAAGTAATCCACCAATAATTGGGCTTGTTTTTCTGTTTGCACCTTAGTGTTAATTACTTGTTCCTTTTTAACAATAGAAATATTCTTTTTTGCATACTCTTCTTTTTTCAAACGTTCAATCGCACTTTCCAAATAGACAATCATTTCAATCTCATCTATTTTAATCATCTTGTATTTTTTACTACAATCGATAACCAAAGTATCCGTTACAATTATAGAATCGATTACACAATATGATTTTGATTTTACTTGAACACTATTTAAAACTTTTAAAAAGTTTTGTAGCTTATAAAACGTATAAATAATATATAGGATAACCGCTCCTAAGAAAACTAAAATAATACTTATTCCATTCCCTTGGAAAATCAATATCGCTACCAACAATAAACTTAGCATTAAGTTAAAGCTTATCTCTTTAAATACATTCTTAAATAATAAATTTTTAGCTTTGTTATTCATTTTAATTCCTCCAATAAGAGTATAACCACTTACTATTTTATGATTAATCACCTCTTAAATACAAGGGTTAATCATTTAGTTTTCTTATTTATCTTTTATGATTGTTTGTTTAAATGATTGAAAAGCCTCTTCAAATGTTGGAAAGATTTCTATATGATTCGATTTCAAAGTACCAATTACCATCGAGTTAAATCCATAGCAACTTTCATAACCACTTTGTGCAGGTCTTGCTAATCTAATATCACTGATTACTGGATAAAACTGAATATCTTTACCATTTTTAAACTTTTCAATCATCATCCCTAAGGCAACACATGACCCACTATCTTCATTCGCTAAATCAAAGAAACATACATCGGTCAGTGATAAACGTTGATAGTCTTCTAAGGCAATTTTGGTGGCGTTCGTTGATGCATCACTATTTAAAGGCATCGTGATTGGATTAAATAATGTAAAATCAACTTTGTTTTCTTCTAAAAATTGACTAATTACTTTTTCCTCATAAATTCTTTGTTTACTTTCTGCTTCGCTAAATAATGGTCCTACTAAATAGATATTCATATGCCCTCCTTATTTTTCTTTTATGATACCATTCTTTATTCACTTAAATAAAGACTATTTAAAAAAGTTATCCCTATGATTGAGATAACTTCATTTCTTAAATTCTATATAAGCGATGTAAGTACGCTTTTTCTAGATTTTCATTATATTCTCTTCCACCATCAATGTTTTGTGATTTATAAATAGGTGGAACAACGCCTTTTTCTACCATGATTTCTGCTGCACGATAAGTAACTGCTTGTAACAACATTGAAGTTGTGATCGTAGACATACCGCATACATTTGTATCTATACCAGCAAGTGGAATCATGCTGTCTCCATCTCCAATTCTATTATCTAACACAAAATCAGCGATTTCATATAAATTCTTACCACAACTATGTTTAGATTTTAATTTTTTTGATGCTGCTAAAGAAGTAACCGCAACCACTTTTGCACCTTTAGACTTTGCTCCTAATGCAACCTCAATTGGCAATGGATTTCTTCCTGAATTTGAGATGACAAAAACTAAGTCATTTTCTTGGACATCGACCTTCTTCATAAAGGAAGTCCCTACCCCTTCAACACTTTCATAAGCCCCACCAGCTGGCTCTTTAATGTTTTTGGTTGGGATAAATCCACCTGCACGATGGGTTAATTCTAATGCACCTGCATTGGAATGTCCTGCGCCAAATGCTTGGATAATGCCATTGTTCATTAAACTATCAGCCATTGCTGAGGCTACTTGTTCAATGTTTTCTTTTTGTGTTTCTCTACACTCTTTTGTCAATGCGTCTACTAAATCAAAAACTATATCACTCACTTTTATTTACCTCCTATAGTTTATGTATAAGTTAATGATATCAAAATAATTCAATTAATAAAATGTTATTCCACTAAAATAATCGCTTGTTGTTCAATCAGCATCCCTTGAACTACAAAACGCCTGTCATCTTCACTAGCACAAGTTGATAATGTGACAAAAGATGAATCCAAACTTATTGATGACACGGTTTCATAAGTGGTATTTTCCAAAACAGCAGAGATATAGGTTTGAAAAGTGGTATCACTTGAAAAATTAGTTGTGTAATATAGGCTATCGTCTACTGAAATTTCCGATGCCCCAATAATTAAATACTTTCTTACCATTTGATCAGGTGTATAGATGTAAAAATATGGATTTACTTCATAAAAGGTTGAAGATTTGTATGATGATAATTGTCCAAACATCGTACCATTCATCATATTATGACCATAAATAATGGTATTATCATCAGTGAAATCCCCTTCATTATCCTCTTCTATAAATAATGTGCCAGCTGTATTATATTCACCATAAATATTTGTACGTAAATAAGTATCATTGTTATTGGCATCCATAATTGGATAACTGATAATAGCAGGAGAATCAAATCGAATCCATGCAACAATATCACTGTTTGTATCTTTCAATGAATCAAAGTCTATATTATAATGGGCATAAGTCAATTCGATTTCCTCTTCTTGCACCACGGTAACAAGACTTGCACTTAATTCTTCATACACAACTTTACCCTCTTTATAGTCTTTATAAATCGAATATACTTGCCATGATGAAAATAAAAAAATACCAACAAAAATAACTAAAAAGAAATTCGCAAGGATATTTTTCTTTTCTGCTTTAATAACCTGTTTGCTTGATTGTTTAGTTGAATTACTGTTCTCTTTTAACCTTGTCTTCATCATTTGTAACCATCATCTTTCTTTATGCCTTTATGTTATTTTTATCATAATCAAATTTTAAAATAATCACAATGTATCTTTTTCCTTAATAAATCGATTGTTCCTTTACTATTATATATGAATATATCATTTATAATATTTGAATGCTATACAAATATATCTTCATTTTATGATAAGAGATTAAAAAGCTATACTAATTAGATAAAACAACTAATCATTACAGCTTTTTATTTTTATATGATTATATTTAAAATTCCTTACTTAAGGTGACTAATGTAAAAGGCTCTTTTATAAACCCTCTTTGCTCAAGATTTTCTTGTAGGTCTATGCGTCGTTGCTCCAATGTACAAGATAGTTTAGGGATGTTTATACAATACGCATAGTTTATTGCAAAATCTATGCAATCCTCTATATTCCCTTGCATAAAAAGAATATGCAGAGCTTTTTCATGTTGAAATCTTGAACCTAATATAATGAGTGAATCTGAGGATTCATCTTTAAAAATCAACCCATCCAATGCGAACTGGGTGATATTATCAGTATTCAGTTGATAGAATGTTCGATTCATACACATATAATTGCTATGATTCACTTCTTTAGAAAATATTGTTTCTAAGGCATTCTCTACACTTATTTTTTTAAAATGATGTTTGTTGCATGAATGAATAGAAGTTAAATGACATCCTTGAAAGGTAGCACTATGGCTTAGTCCATACTTACAAGCTAAAGCACTGCTAATATTCTTCAAACTTCCTGTGTACATCGCAATACTTGGACAATGATATTTCTTTGCGAGTGTAAGATATTCATCATATATTCGCTTTCCTACGCCACAATGTTGATATTCAGGCAGCACCCTCAACGTTTCTAACCATCCACTTTTATCTGGCAAAACACTGAATCTTCCTATCCCAATGATTTTATCTTGATGACATGCACATATCAATTCACCCTTTGTATGCATAAAATAATCCCACACTTCTGCCAAATAATATAGACTCTCCATGGTATTCTCTTCTACTTTTACACAAGCTTTTAAATCATCATATGTTGCATACTTTATTGTAACTTCCATTGTGTCTCCTATTTATTAAGTCTTTATAAGACTATTTTATACTTGATTTTACCGATACGTCCACCACTACATTGAATGCTAATTTCAGTTTTTTCAGGCGCTTGAATAACCCATTCTACCTTCTTTTTAAGTGATACTTTGTTTAGAATAACTTGCAACAGGTGTATTCATAGCCTCCATATGCATCAATCCACCTAAATGACCTATTTTTTCTTCTTTTTTCCCTTGAATAAATACTACATCCCCGATCATTTCAACACTTAATTCTTTGAAAGCTTTATTTTTAAGACTTTCTTTTAACGCATAAGTTGGCATATATCCTTTATTACCAAGGGTAGCTTCTACCTTATAGACATCTTTTTGTATAGGGGTTACCTTAACTTCATCAAAAGAAACCTTAGGTAATGTTTTTACAACCCTATGCATAAATCTTGTGTGTTTTTCAACTTCTTGATGAAGGAAGGTTACAGGCGGATTTTGTCTAATATATTTAAAATCATATCCCCCAATTTCTACACTACCAAGTTGAGGATGTTCATATGGTGTCCATGGCATAAACCCATCTTCGCTATTTACATTATCATCCACCCACTTTAATACTTTGTAAGCTTCCTCTTCCCTTTGTTTATCGGACACATCATCTTTTGGAGGATAAGTCATTTCAATACCTGCTCTAACATTTAAGTCCCAACATTCAATCGCAATTGTAGGAACCCCAATCATGAAATGACAAAAATCGCAAAAACTACCATAAATTCCCACTTCAAATGATTTAGGGAAATATTCATCATAAATATTTACAGCTGGATAACTGTTTTCACATTCAGCCATTTCAGCTAGTGTTTTATTTAGTGAAACATCTTCTTTAATCGATTCTTTTCTGCTCTTATATCCTGGGGTATAAAGGTTTTGTCCCCCTGCTGTATGCATATCTAATACAAAACAAATATTGGGATGAGACATTAAGAAATCTGCATTGGCCTTGGTTTCGATATTTGATAATGGATAGTCTCCGGCACCTCTTTGTTTTGCATCTGTTTCCCAACTAAATGGATAATTTCTATTAAAGTCATTCCCACATCTTGAAGGTGCATCCACTATATTGATTCCATCATAATCAAGGATTTCACCCTCATCATATAGATTATAAAATTCGCCAAACAAATCATCAGGTAATCTTTTACTCATTAATCTTGAATCAAGCTTTGATTGTTTCCACACACCATAATCTGATTTAACACGCATCATACGAACTGCCCCATCGCCATCAAGATCCTTTTTATGTAATCCTGGCATATCTTGTGTGTACATATAGTCTCTTGGTGATGACCTTACCGTAATAGGTGTTGTCAAATAATGTTCACTACCATCTGGTGAAAGTCTTGGAATGGCATAAATTGTATAATTTTCTAATACTTGTTTAATTTCCTCAGAATCAATATTGGTAAAAATAGTATCTAAAAAATACATTACACTCATACATCCTGTAACTTCTCCTGCATGAATATTTCCCTCTACAAAAATTGCTGGTTTTTCATTAAAATCACCTGTTGTTAAATCGGTAATTTCCATTAGCCATATATTTCTTCCTTGTAAAGTAACTGCTAATGAAGATAGTTTTGCAAAATTAGGAAACTGTGTTTGATATTTTGTTAAAACATCGCTAATTTGTTGATAATTGTAGTAACAATCATAAGTATAAGTATGTTTCATTCTTCCCCCTTTTTGAATTAATAGTTAATCTATCATTCAATCTTTTATGTTATATTACAAAAATTATACACTGAAGTTTTGAAAAAGTAACTACTAAAATGAAAAACACGACATTTTAATGTAATATTTTTCTTTTAGAATCTTTTTGATGTTTTAAAGAGTAAAAGGGCTCTCGCCCTTTTTCAATTATTTGATAAAATTACGTACATCTCTTACAAAAGCTTTAGCACTTTCTTCTCCAAGATACGCCATATGACCTGATGGATATTCATTAATCTCAATACGGTCCATAGGGTATCCACCATGAGTTGCTAAATACCTAGCTTGACCAATTTGGCAAGCCATATCATAGTAGCCTGTTGCAAACATTACTCTTAAATCATAATTACGATTCATCGAAGCACTTAAGCATTCATGTGGTAAATGTTTACATTTTTCTTCATTCCATTCAAACCCATCACGTGATGAAATCGCATAATATTCTCTTTCAAAATCAATTCCTAAGTTTTCTTTAATTGGCCCACACATTGTCGCCATGAAAGCAGGAGTATATTGGGTAATTGCTACCCCTTCTTTTCCAGATCTTGTACCAAATTTTCTAGTATAACGTCCATCTAATCGACCAATTTCTAAGCCTTCATCTTCTAAAAGTTGTTGCCAAGAAAGCGTCATATCTGGACGTAAATTTTGTTTAAGAATTTCTTTTTTACTAAGACCCGAGAAATAAGCTACCTTTTCGGCAATTTTTTCTCTTTCATCATCATCTATTGTAGTACCTTTAAATAACGCCAATACATATTCATTTTCACAAAATTGATAACATTTGTTTACAAAGTCTTCAAGGCTTCCTTCTAATTTATGATGATACCAATGGGCAGCTGCCATCGTTGGTAAAGCTAAAAGACTTGGTTCTGCATCAAACTCTAAAATAGCACCGGTATTACCCATAGCATTCCCTAATAAAATGATGCCATCAATCCCAACACCTACCAATTCTTCTGCGCGTCCACCTAATTTATCACTTAATAAGCCTGCTCGAACAGTTCCATAGCTTTCTCCAAGTAAATATTTAGGCGAATACCATCTTTTATGTCGTGATACCCATGTATCAATAAGGATTCTAAAGCTTTCAGCATCTTCATCTAAGCCATAGAATCGTGAAGCTGCTTCTTTTTTCAGCAATCTTCCCCAGCCAGTTCCTACAGGGTCAATAAATACTAAATCACATTTATCTAATAAACAAAGATCATTGTTTACAGCATAATAAGGAGCTACATGTGGTACATTCACTGCTTCAGGATTTTCAAACGTCATACGAATAGGGCCAAACACCCCTGCATGAAGCCAGATTGAACTAGAGCCTGGACCTCCATTAAAGAAAAAGACTACTGGACGCGATGTAACATCTTCTACATCACTTCTAAAATACGAATAAGTAAACATTGATGCAATTTCTTCACCTAATTCATCGTGTAAGACATTATCTTGACACACTGTGTCGTAAGGGATATTTTCTCCATTAATTGTAACAACACCTGATGATTTAAATACTGATGCAACAAATTTTGAATTTTGAACAGACATACACTACCTCCTATTTACAAATAATCAATACCCATAAATTCAATTGAACTCAGTATACACCCCTATAAACATTATGTAAAGCTTTCATCGATTATGTAACATTATTCATAATTTATGAAATCCATCCAACAACACGCTTCTACTTCCTCTTGCGTATACGTTTCTATTGCATCAAAACGACGAAGATATTTGTTCATTTGTTCTACTGTAAGTGATATAAATTCTCCTTTTAAATTATTTCTAACAATCAAAAATGGCCCAGCAATAATATCATGGCCAATCTTACGATTTGCTTTCAATCCAATGAGCTTTCCTTCTTCATGACATATTAAATCTATCTCATCTTCTAACTCGATTACTTCAATACAACCGCCTACCATTTCTTGTAAAGAATGTAAATCGTTTTTGATAATATGTTTACATGGCTTAAGTCCTGGCAAAACCGAAACGACTTCTATAAGCTGTTTTCCATCTATCTTTTCAAAGTCATCTGCCTCTATATTTAAGGCTAATGTACTGCCATTATCCCACTCCATATGGATTTGTCCCATATCATCTACAAAGCTAACACTACCTGTTAATTGTTTAGGTAAGCTTTCACCCTTCATTTCATGTAATCTTATGCGTTGTCCTTTGGTATAAACTTTTCTTAATTCTTCTACTTTTGTCATCTTTCCTCCTAGGCATTTACTTATTATTCTTAAATCTTTTCATTTTCCTAAGCAAAAGAAAAAAACTTCTTATTATATTCAATAAAAAGTTTTCATAATTTTTTATTTTGAATCATCCCAATGAAGATCATCTTCTACAAAACCCTTTTTCTTCATCTTTCCAACAATCAATTTAACAATAAATCCGCTGGCAAAACATAAAACACTTACACACCAGCCACCGACAATAATTGCCCATAATGGATATCCACCATATAAGCCATTATCAACTGCGAATAAAGTGTAAATTTTTAAACTTAATAATACAGTTAATAAAACAGGTGCTATAAATTTAACAGATGTGATAAACCACCAAGCTGGCATTTTAAACTGTTTGGCATTTCTATTAATTTCATCCAAAATCTTACTTGTTTCAAAAAACCATCCCACCGCAATACACTCAACAATACCGATTAAAATCATATTGTATTGATTTGTCCAGTTATCAACTATATCTAACCATGCAAGCCCTGCTTTAGTAGCATAAACTAAAGAGATAATCGAAGCTGCTACACAAACACCAATAACCACTTTTTTATGAGAAAGTTTGAATTTATCTGCAATTGCAGTTGCAACACCTTCAACAATTGAGAAAGCTGAGTCAATCGCTAAAGTAACTAAGCATAAATAGAAAATAAATCCAAATAATGCATTAATCCATCCAGTAGATGTCAAGCTAACTATTGCTTGTGGATAGACAATAAACGCGGTAACAATGCCTGATTCAGACATACTTTCAAGCATTCCAACTCCACCCATTGTCGAGAACATAACAATTCCCGCCAATACACTTATCGCCATATCTGAGAAGGCAATGACTAATGCATCCACTGCGATATTCGAATCTCTGTCTAAGAACGATCCATAAGCAAACATAATAGCCATCATAATCGATAAACTAAAGAATACTTGTCCAATCGCATCAATCCAAAGAGATATATTAGCAAATGCGGATAGATCAGGGATAAATAATTGAAGTAATCCTTCAACACCCCCTGGCATGCTGATTCCTTTTAATGCCATAATTAACAAACATAATACTGGTAAGAAAACAGTATATTTAACAATTTTAGACACACTTTTTGCACCATCTCTAATACAGTAATATATCAAAGCCCAAGCCACTACTAACGCAACAAATATTGCCAATGGCATTGAATAATCGCTTACAGTCCAACTTGTTTGTGTAATGCTTGCAAATAATCCACTCGCTCCTGCTACATCACCTACCATACCTGCAAATTTAAAACTAAAGAAAGTCATCGCCAATACCCAAGCAAATACAACCGCATAATAACTTGCAATGATAAAGGCATTGGCAGTTGCTGCCCAACC
>JAWXUG010000038.1:0-11334 GCA_044432885.1 Erysipelotrichaceae bacterium
AATGGAATTGGCATGATTAATTTAGATTTATTGACTTCTAATTATTGGTCAGAAAACTTCTTAGGAAGTGTTGATGCTACAGTTATTAGCGAATTTGAAAATACAGGTGATTATGAAAAATTTTCAACTAAATGGGGCGTTGCGCTAACGGATTATGTAAATGCTAGTAGTGCACAACAAGTCGTTATTGAATATATTGATCCAGATTCACCTTTCCAATATATTGTAAGTCTTACAGCAGGGGAAGGTTTAGGGAGTCATATTGCCCTTGATGAAGGCTATGTCATCGAAAAAGTCGATTATAAAGACGAAGAAGGTACAGCGGCCATTGCAGGAACAATGCTTAAACAAGATGCGGCTACTGTAATTGAAAAAATAGATGAGGCATCAATCATCACTTCAATGTATATTAAAACTCAAGGTGGGGGAATTAAGGGTTCTTTAATTACAACCTTATATTTGATTCTTATCTCATTATGTATCGCCTTACCAGTTGGAATTATGAGTGCGATTTATTTGAATGAATACGCAAGCAAGTCACCTTTTAATCGATTAATACGTCGTGGTATTGAAACACTGACAGGTGTTCCTAGTATCGTATATGGATTAATGGGGGTAACTGTACTATTTCCAGTAACCCAGATGTTTGGTGCCACAACAACAAGTATCTTATTAGGGGCATTAACGATGTCAGTTATTTTGTTACCTACCATTATTAAATCAACAGAGGAAGCATTATTAGTTGTGCCACAAGGACTTCGTGATGGCTCATTATCATTGGGCGCAACAAAGTCTCAAACGATCTTTAAAGTGGTCTTACCATGTTGTATTAATGGTATATTAACAGGGGTATTGTTATCTATTGGAAGAGTTATAGGGGAGTCAGCAGCACTTGTCTATACGATGGGTACCTTTATTAATGATAGTCCTTCAATTTTATCTCAGGGAACATCTTTATCTTTAATGATTTGGTCCTTTATGTCAGGTGAACAACCAAATTATGAATTAGCATGTGCGATTTCATTGATTATATTAGCGGTCGTATTTGTTTTAAATCTTACTGTAAAATTTGTTGGTAAGAAACTAACGAAATCGTTTAATTAGGAGGGTTTATGGAACACATATTTAATGTAAAAAACTTAGACTTATATTATGGGGAGAAACAAGCCCTTAAAAGTTTAAATATTGCAATTTTAAAAAATCAAGTAACCGCATTTATTGGTCCATCAGGGTGTGGTAAATCAACTTTCTTACGTTGTTTAAATCGTATGAATGATTTAATTGAATCATGTCGTATTGAGGGTTTGATTGAAATGGAAAATCAAGACATTTATGATGCGAAAATGGATGTTGTTGATTTAAGAATTAAAGTAGGAATGGTTTTCCAAAAACCAAACCCATTTCCAATGAGTATCTATGATAATATTGCTTATGGTCCTAGATGTCAGGGGTTAAAAGATAAAAAAGAATTGGATCAAATTGTCGAAACCTCACTAAAACAGGCTGCTCTTTATGATGAAGTAAGTGATCGATTACATGAGAGTGCCTTAGGGTTATCAGGTGGGCAACAACAAAGATTATGCATAGCTCGTGCGATTGCTATGAAACCAGAGGTAATTTTGATGGATGAGCCAACCAGTGCATTAGATCCAATTGCTACTGCTAAGATTGAAGAATTAATCGAAGAATTGAAAAAAGAATATACGATTATCATTGTTACCCACTCAATGCAACAAGCATCACGCATTAGCGATTATACAGCGTTTTTCTTACTTGGAGAAATTATTGAATATGGCAAAACCAATGTTATTTTCCAAAATCCAAAAGAACAACGTACAGAAGATTATATTACAGGAAGGTTTGGATAAGTTATGGTTAAATTAGATGATATCAATCAATCAATTAAGGACAAGTTATTAGAAATGGCAAATAAAGTCATTGCTATGCATGCTTTAGCCCTTGAGACAATCAATGAAGAAGATAATGAAAAAGCATTAAAAGTAATCAAAATGGATGATATTGTCAATGCTTATGAAGAAGATGTAAATACCCTTGTTCTTGAGTCATTGGCTTTATTATCTCCAGTTGCAAAAGACTTAAGACATGCAGTTGCAGCGATTAAAATTGCTTCAGAACTTGAACGTATTGGTGACTATGCCAAAAATATGGTTAAGTTTACGATCAAACAGGGTAAATTAGATAATGAATTAAAAGAAAAAGTATTAGAAATTGGCAATATTTTTATCAGTATGCTAGACCATAGTATGGATGCATACAATAAGCAAGATGTAAATTGGGCCTATCAAATTCCTGAAGAAGATAATGAAATTAATGAGCGATACAAGATTGCCGTTAAATTATTGGAAGATGCCTTAACCCAAAATACGCAATTAGATGGGAAAAATATTATTTATATTTTCTCATTAATGAGAAATCTTGAACGAGCAGGGGATCACACAAAGAATATTTGTGAACACATTGTATATGAGGTCAAAGGACATCACGTAGAATTTGATTAAAGGGCGAAAGCTCTTTTTGCAAGCTATATGTAACAATAATGTAAATAATGTAAATCATATGTAACTAACTTTCATAAAGTGCTATAATAAAGCGGTATTATAAAAGTGAAAGGAAAGATACTATGAGTAAAACCATCGAATTAAACAAAATATCAACCATGCGTGAAGCATTTTTAATTGATTCAGAGAAATGTTTGCGCATGAATGCTGTTACTGCTAATGGGATTGATGCGGTAGCTGCTAATTATCATGCACCCTTATTAAATCCTAATACATTTTCACTAGAACTACCATCAGGTAATGTTGTATCACAATTACAATCAGGACGTTGCTGGTTGTTTGCTGCAACCAATGTGTTAAGAATGCAAACCATAACTAAATTTCATCTAAAAGAAGATTTCGAGTTATCTCAAACTTACTTATACTTTTGGGATAAACTAGAAAAAGCCAATTATATGTTGGAAAATATTTTATCTACATTAAATGAAGAACAAGGAAGTAGAATGTTAGATTGGATCTTGCAGGCACCATTTAATGATGGTGGACAATGGGATATGATGGTAGGGATTATTCAAAAGTATGGAATTGTACCTAAATCTATTATGCCAGATACTGCAGTTTCAGGAAGTAGTCGTCGTTTAAATAGTTTATTAACGACTAAGGGAAGAGAATTTGCTAAAACATTACGTGATGCATATCAAGCTGGATCATCCATGGATGAACTATCAACAATGAAAGAAGGAATGTTGGAAGATATATTTACCATTTTGTGCATTAGCTTAGGAACACCACCTACAGAATTTACCTTTGAAATTCGTACTAAAGATGGAGAATACATTCAAGATACAGGATGTACACCAATGTCTTTCTATGATAAATATGTTGGGTTAGATTTAAATGATTATGTAAGTTTAATTCACTCACCTACATCAGATAAACCTTTCTATCGTGCCTTTACAGTGGATAAATTAGGAAGCGTGGTTGAAGGGGTAAAAGTAAATTATCTCAACTTGCCTATTGATGAATTAAAAGAAGCTACTCTTAAACAGCTACAATCCAAAGAACCTGTTTGGTTCGGCAGTGATGTTGGCAAATCATCTCATAGGGATACTGGATTAATGGATTTAAAACACTATGATTATGATACCTTATTCTCAACTAGTTTCAATTTAGATAAGTCAGCACGCCTTGATTATTGTGAAAGCTTAATGACTCATGCAATGGTTATTACAGGCGCAAACATCACTGATACCGGTGTAAATCGTTGGAAGGTAGAAAACAGCTGGAGTGATTCAGCAGGGATTAAAGGTTGGTTTAGAATGACAGATGATTGGTTTAGCGAATTTGTTTATCAAGTGGTAATCAATAAAAAATTCCTAAATGAAAAACAATTAGCTGCCCTTACTACAGAGCCAATTGTATTAAACCCATGGGATCCAATGGGTTCACTGGCAAATAAATAAACTCATAAAAATATTGATTGCTAGTAAAGCAGAGCATAATAATTGGGTAATAGACTATTAAATTTTTTCAAATTAAATTATAAAAAAGAAACGATAAAGATAATATTTACTTATCTAATATCGTTTCTTTTTAGTAAGTTTTAGGCAATTTAATGGTGAAGGTAGTGCCACTGTTTAATTTACTTTGAACATTAATTTGTCCATTATGTAGAGAAATGCTATGTTTAACAATGGCTAACCCTAAGCCACTTCCTTCAATGGTGTTATTATGAGATCTATCGGCTCTAAAGAAGCGCTCATACACACGAGGTAAGTCTTGTTCACTGATTCCGATCCCATTATCTCGAATAATAATAAAGATAAACTCTCTATTTTCGCTTAGTGTAATCCATACTTTTCCTTGAGCTTTGTTGTACTTAATGGCATTACTGATTAAATTGTTGAGGGTTTCTTTTAAAATAGGTTCAATCCCAAGACCTTCAACATCTTTAAGGTTTGCTACAACAGTGACATTCTTTTTCTTCGCAAAAGAGGCGTATTTGCTGATACAATCTTCAACTAAACTGCGATAGTTGACAAGATTAAATTCACTATGGATTTTATTTTCATCTAAACGGGCTAAATGAATGATATCTTCAATCATATCTAATAAACGATGAGCTTCTTGGTTAATTCTTAAGTTAAATTGTTTTACATCTTCTTCCATTACCATATCATTTACGATGAGTTCTGAATAACCCATAATGGATTGTAAAGGCGTTTTTAATTCATGGGATACATTAGCTGAAAACTCTTTTCTCATCTGATTATGAGACTCAATCTTATTGAATAAAGGAATAAGTTCTGGATAGTTTTGATTATTTTCAGGATAGTCTAAATCAATTTGAGAAAGCGGTTCTACAATCTTAGAAATCAAACGATTAACTAACCAAATGCTCGTAATAATGGTAACAAGTATCAATAATATAGAAACAAAGATAAAATCAAAAGAAGAAATAAAGACATAATCAAGTTTATTAGAAACACGAAGGACACTACCATCTTCTAATAAAGTCGCGTAGTAGACCATTTTAGTATTCAATGATTCAGAGAATCGACTGCTTACACCATAGCCATTAGCTAAGGCATCAATGATTTCTTCACGATCAGCATGGTTTTCTAAATTATCCATTTGATTATCGTAAATAACACTGCCATCACTTGCAATAATCGTAATTCTATTTTGAGAAAGTTCAAAATCTTCATATTTATCAAATTCATCAGATTGAATAAAGTCTTCAATGATTTGTGAATGAGTCATTAAACCATCAACAAAGTTTTGATAGCGATGTTGATAAAACAATAAGTACGAACTTAAAAAACTAATAATGATAATCGAAGTTGTGACAATACTTACAAGTAAAATCAGCCTTTTCTTCATTCGACCTCCAATTTATAGCCAACCCCATGGATGGTTTTAATGTAGTCAAATTCTTTTCCTAATTTAGAACGAAGGGTACGAATATGGACATCTACAGTTCTTGTTTCTCCATAATAGTCATATCCCCAGATATCTTCAAGTAGACGTTCACGGGTTAAAACCATGTTTGGTTTTTCCATTAATTTTTTTAATAATTCAAATTCCTTTAGAGTCAATTGAACGGGTTGTTCATGATAGGTCACATGATGTTTTTCAATGTCTAAAGATAACCCACAATGATTCAACATGGTTGATGTTTTGTTCTCACTTCTTCTTAAAACGGCTTTGATTCTAGCAATCAATTCTATAACTGAAAAAGGCTTTGTAATATAATCATCAGCGCCTGCATCTAGTCCGACAACTTTATCATACTCCCCACCTTTAGAAGTCAACATGATGACAGGGATTTTGGCAGTTTTTGGATTTTGTTTAAGTTCTTTTAATAAATCAATGCCATTTTGATCAGGCAACATGATGTCTAGCAAGATGAGTTTAGGTAGAGTAGTTAAGGCTTGCTTAAAATCAGTCGCACAAGAAAATCCTTGAACGGCGATATTAGAGTTATTTAAGGCATAAATAATAAGATCCTGAATATTTTTTTCATCTTCAACACAATAAATCATAATGTACCCTCACTTATCTATGTACAGTTTATTATATCAAAATTTAATTGAGGAAAGATTAAATATTTGTAAAAAATAACATCAATAGGAAAATAAATTTATCTATGCTAGAGTAATGAAAAAGGAGAAAAAGATGAGAAACACAGTTTATTTTAGATGCATATTAATGATAAATTGTTTACTATCAGGCTGTAATGCGAAAAGCATATCAATAGGGGAGGCCTATGAGGTTTATCAAAGTACGATGAATCAATTAATCACATCCCCAAATTTTACAGTAACTCTTCAACAAGAAAATAGGTTTTACTATGATTCCCAAGAAATTATATCTAATCAAGAGATGTGGATGAAGGTAGATGCCCCTTATATCGAGTTAGAAATAAATGGCTTTAATCCATCGAATACATTTATTCATCTATTTGCAGATAAAATGTATGTTTATATTCAAAAAGAAGGGGAAAATATCAAACTAGAAGATGAAAATATTCTATTAAATACGGTATTGTCTGCAATGTACTTTGATAGGAATACGCTATATGATGCCCTTGTGAGTGAGGGAAATGAACAGGATGTTTATCGCTTTGAAATTAAAGATGCCAAGGTGGCAAGCTTACTGAATCTTGATGACTATGATTTGCCAATAGATGCTTATCAAATTACCCAGGCAATATTTACCATTGAAGTAGCACAGCGGATGCTTACAAGTGCGAGTATACAGCTTCATGTTGACTTAAATATAGGGGAAGAAATCGCAAGTATTGATTCGATTACCCAATTAAACTGTAGTGATATAGAGCATACAGTAATCAAAGTGCCTGATGATTTAGATGATTACCTATTTTTAAATGAATAGTTTTCAAAATTTCTACAAAAAAAGGGCAAATATGACTATAATAGATGTATGGAGGAATATAAGTATATGAAAACATATATTGGTATTGATTTAGGTGGTACAAACGTTCGTGTAGCAAAAGTTACAAGAGATGGGGAAGTACTACAAGAGTTAAAAAGACCATCTTTTGGTACAATGGGACCTGAGGTAGTAATTGAAAATTTAGTGAAGACGATTAAGGAAATTGATGATTATCAATCATGTCTTGGTATTGGTATTGGGGTACCAGGTCCGGTAGACACCATTCAAGGGAAAATGATCATGGCAACGAATTTGCCAGGGTTTGAAGGGTTTCCAGTAGCAGATACTTTAAAAGAGGCAACAGGGATTGCAACATTTGTAGATAATGATGCGAATGTAGCAGGACTTGCTGAAGCTTTAGTAGGGGCTGGTAAAGGCCTTCCAACAGTTTATTATGCAACCATTTCAACAGGGATTGGCGGGGCATTAATTGTCAATGGTCAAGTAGTATCAGGTAGAAATGGATATGCTGGTGAAATTGGTAATCTTATTGTCAAAGACAATGGCGAAAAAATCAATGCATTGAATCCTGGTGCTGTAGAAAATGAAGCAAGTGGAACTGCATTGACTCGCAAAGCGAAAGTTTTAATGCCTGAAAAAAATATAGAAAGCGCAATCGATGTTTTTAAATTGGCTTATGAAAAAGATGAACAAGCATTGGCTTTAGTTGATCAAATGGCTTATGATTTAGCACGTGCATTCTCGGCGATTGCCCATGTGTGTGAACCTTATATCTTTGTCATCGGTGGAGGCGTAATGAATGTTCAAGATTTATTCTTAGATAAAACATGCAGCTACTTCGACTCGCTTGTTCACCCAGGAATGCGTGGGGTAACTTTTATTAAAGCACAATTAGAAGAACCAGGAATTATCGGAGCGGCAATGCTGCCAATTTCGAAAGGATTATAGGATGAAAACAAAATTAGAAAAATATGCTGAGTTAGCGGTTATTAAAGGCGCTAATGTGCAAAAAGGACAAATGTTAGTGATTAATTGTCCAGTAGAACATTATGAATTCGCAAGAATGTGCGCACGTGTTGCCCATGAAGCTGGAGCTCGTAATGTAGAGGTAAGATTTAATGATGACCAATTAAATAAACTTGCCTTTGAACACACTGAAACAGAGGTCTTAAAAAAAATTTCAGAATGGGTAATCACCCGTCAGAAAGAAGCAATTGAACACAATTGTGCATTCTTACATATCATTAGTGATCAACCAGGATTATTAAAAGATATCCCTGCAGAAAAATTACAAGAAGTTCAAATGGAAATGTATAAAGAAATGGATCAATTCCGTTATTACACTACAGCTAATCATGGACAATGGTCGATTGTAGCCTTACCTAATGTTGCATGGGCTAAAAAAATATTTACGAGCGATAGTGATGAGGTGGCAGTACAAAAATTAGAAGATGCCATTTATCGATCTGTACGCATTGATGATGAGCATGATCCAATTGAATTATGGAATGAACACAATCAATCCTTAGCTAAACGTATAAAGATGATGAATGAGTATCATTTTGATCGTTTACATTTCAAAAATGATTTAGGCACAGATTTAGTAGTGGAATTAAATCCACAACATATTTGGGCAGGCGGCGATGAAACGACTTTAAAAGGGGTTCATTTTAATCCAAATATGCCAACTGAAGAAATCTTTACGATGCCAAAAAGAACAGGGGTTAATGGAGTTGTTTATTCGACAAAACCATTAAGCTATCAAGGCAAATTAATTGAAGATTTCCATATTGAGTTTAAAGATGGAAAAGCGATTTCATGGGATGCGAAAAAAGAAAAAGATGCATTAACCAATTTAATCCAAACAGATGAAGGATCTTGTTATTTAGGGGAAGTAGCCTTAATTAGTGATAACTCTCCAATTTCAAATATGGATATTTTATTCTTAAACACATTATTTGATGAAAATGCCTCATGTCATTTAGCTTTAGGTAGTGCCTATCCTACAAATATGGTAGATGGTGAGAAGATGAGCAAGGAAGAAATGTTAGCGAATGAGTGCAATGTTTCAATGACACATGCTGATTTCATGTTTGGTAGTCCTTGTATGCGTATTGTCGGAAAGGGAAACAATCAAGAAGTAGTTTTATTTGAATCAGGAAATTTTGTAGCATAAAATGGCAGAAATGCCATTTTTTCTTTAGAATAAGTGAGCAAATTGGTATAATTATCTTTAGATAGAGGTGGCTTATGGGATTATTAGAAGAAATTAAATTATTAGAAGATGAAATCATTTTACATCGTCGTCATCTTCATGCACACCCAGAATTAAGTGGCTGTGAACATGAAACATTAACTTATATTAGAAAACAATTAGCACTTTTAGATATTCCAACCACCTTAATTGATAAGGGTGGCATTTTAGCAGAAATTGATAGTGGTGTTGAAGGGAAAACAATTATGCTTCGCTCAGACATCGATGCCTTACCTATTGGGGAGATTGAAACAGCTAAAAATCAATCTTATTGTAGTCGCGAAAAAGGGGTCATGCATGCATGTGGTCACGATGCACACACAGCGATGCTGTTGGTAGCAGCAAAGGTATTAGTGAATCATAAACAATCATTTAAGGGGCGTGTATTGCTTTGTTTTGAGCAAGGGGAAGAAGGTTTCTTCAACTTACGTTATATTCTTCGCCATTTAGAAAAAAATAAGGTAAAGATTGATAGTTGTTTTGCGATGCATGTTTCACCATATATTGATAATGGCAAATTAATGGTTAATTCAGGCCCTATTATGGCTGGCTTAGGGAAATTTGATATTGAAATTCAAGGTCAATCAGGCCATGGTTCAAGAAGTGACTTGGCTAAAAATCCAATTGATTGTTTTGCGGATATTATGAATGGACTACAAAAGGCAAGATTAAATATGATTGATCCTTTTGAGGTGTTTTCAATGTCTGTATGTGAGGTTCATGCTGGAAGCAGCATCAACATTATTCCTGAAACCTTAAGATTTAAAGGTACTTATCGCTACTATAATATGGATGTAGCATTAACTTATCGTCAAATCATTCAAGAGGTGTGTGAAAGTGCAGCGAGCTTAAAACAGTTGGAAATAATCTATCATCAGTTGCCTCATCCATCTTATCCACTGATCAATCATCCCGATGCGGTTCAGTTTTTTAAAGAACATTTAGATGAACTAAGTGGTGATATCATTGAATCAACGCCATGGATGGGCAGTGAAACCTATGCTTACTACCTATTAAAATATCCTGGAATGTACCTGTTTTTAGGAACCAATAATCCGGATAAAGGAATTCATAGTGATGTCCATAATGCACACTTTGATGTCGATGAATCGGTTTTATATAAAGGGGTATATGCCTTTGTGCAATATAGCATCGCTTTTTTAAACCATGAGGTAAGCTATCCATTTGTAGCCGACACTCAAAGTATAGAGGAAATATTTGCCTTACAAGGATATGAGGTGAATGATTAATGGTTCATATATTAGATATTAAAACGTATCTAAAATGTCCTAAATTATACAAAGAAACCTATGGTAAAAATGAGCTAACCTATAACCCTTATCTAAGAAAAGATGAGGGATTAACTGAATTGGTTATGAAGAAACTTAAGGTAAAAGATGCCTATATTGGTCAAAAGGATGATACGAATGAACATAGTCTAAAGATGTTAGCGTGTCATGAATGGTTGCTCAAGGCTAGGTTTGAATATGAAGGATTAAGGGTTAAAGTGCCTTTTTTGAAAAAAACAGAAGATGGATATTGGCTTTATTTTGTGCAGATGCAAAACTATCCTAAAGAGGAAGACTTAATTTATTATTATAGTCTTTATCATGTGCTTACTAAAAATAAAATTAAGATAAAAAAAATACGAATTGTCCATTTTAATGCCAATTATCGTCGTGGTAAAGCGTTGAATCCAAGTGAACTTTTTGAGGTGAGTGCACATTTTTATAATGAGTCTCATCTTCCACAGCGTAAGGTATTGGATGTCATTAAACATTATTATTATCCTTATAAAGATACTATGAAAAAAATGAATAAAACTTTAAATATGGAACAAGTACCCTATAAAAAGGCTAGAAAATGTATAAAGAAAACCCGTTGTATCCTATATGATCAGTGTTTTAAGGATGAGCGGGAAACAGAGGGAGATAGCATTTTAACATTAATGTCTTCTAAATATAAACTGCAAATGTTTCAAGAGGGGATCACTTTATTAAAGGATGCTGATATGAATCGAGCGGAAAAGACCCACGTACAATTAGCACAAATTCAAGCAAGTAAAAATGGGGGTTTATTTAAAGATGTCCAACGGTTGAGTCAATGGTTAGAAAAATTAGATCATCGTCCTTTAACTTTCAT
>JAWXUG010000039.1:0-11289 GCA_044432885.1 Erysipelotrichaceae bacterium
GCTGTATCACTTGCAAAAATACACGTTGCTTCACGAGGAATCGCATTGGCTTTTAATCCACCTTCAATGAATCCTAGCTCTACATCACATCCTGCAAGTTTTAATTCCATCAAAATACGTACTAATAATTTATTAGAATTTCCTTTTTCTTTATGGATTTCACCACCACTATGTCCGCCTAATAAACCTAATACACTTAATGTGTAAGCAGGTTTAGTATTTACTTTTGTTTCAATGGTTTTAATTAATTTAACACGTGCTCCTGCTGCTGAACATAAAGAAGTTGTAACTTCTCCACCTCCATCTAAGGAAACCATGCGGTTTGATTTTAAATCTTCTTTTTTGATAATCATTGACCCACATAAACCAACTTCTTCTTGAACGGTAAACACACATTCAAGCGCTGGATGTTTCATTTCTTTATCTGCTAAGATAGCCATCATATACGCACATCCATGACCATCATCAGCACCTAAAGTTGTGCCATCGGCATGTAACCATCCTTCTTCATCTACATATAATTTAATAGGATCTTTTTCAAAATCATGAACTGTTGATTTATTCTTTTCACACACCATATCGATATGTGCTTGAAGAATAAGTGATTCATCACTATAGTCTCCATTTTTATCTTTATAAACAATTACATTCCACATTTCATCTTGTTTCCATTTTAATCCAAGATCTTTTGCGAATTGCACAATATAATCACTTAGTGCTTTTTCATTGTATGAACCATGGGGAATTTTGCATATTTCATTGAAGTAATAACAATGTGGTTTACTAATATCGAATTTCATTAGTTTTCCTCCTTCGTATATTTTAATAACCAATCGGTAATTTCTTTTAATCGACGTGATCGATGCGTTGGTTTACCACTACGGCTTAACTCATGGTTTTCACCTTTAAATGCACAAATTCTTGCATCAATGCCACGACATTTAATCGCTGTATATAATTGATATGCTTCAGGAAGCGGACAACGATAATCTTCAAATGAATGAATAAATAAAGTAGGCGTTGTTACATTGTTCGCATATTTCAATGGTGAACAATTCCATAATTCATCATGACAATAGCGTACATCATCAAACTGTTGTTCAAGCGGGAAATCAATACCATAATCACTTGCAGCAACCATTGAAATCCAGTTACTAATACTACGTTGAGACATTGCACATTTGAATCGATTGGTTTGTCCAATAATCCAGTTTGTCATATATCCACCATAGCTACCACCGGTTACAGCCATATTTTCTGTATCGATTGGTAATTCTTTGATAATCATATCGGTATATTTCATGATATCACGATAATCTATCGTTCCCATTTTACGTTTTAAATCAGCAAAATCATTTCCTTTTCCATCAGATCCTCTAGGATTTAGGAAATAAACGATATACCCAAGTGACGCCCAATATTGCATTTCATGATAGAATACTGGACCATACGCTGTTTTAGGGCCTCCGTGAATATCCAATACTGATGGATATTGTTTGTCAGCTTGATAGCCAAATGGTAGTAAATACCATCCTTCAATATCATATCCTTCATTTTCAACACTAAATCTATTTGGTTTAGCAATGTAATACTCACTTGATATTTTTTCGTTAAATGTTGTAATTTGTGTTAATTTATCTTTTTCAATAAAGTATACTTCTTGTAATTTCATTGAAAACATTCCGATAATCATCATTTTGCCATTAACGAAGGTGAAATCATCTACACTACCCTCTTTTTCAAAAACAAGTTCAAACTTATCTTGTACTAATTTGATAACAGGTGCATTTCCTTTACTTGTCGTAACAAAGTATGAAGTCTCATCTTCTCTTAAATAATTTTTTGTTTTGCCATAACGACAATCACTTCCGACGCTTGAATGAAGTGAAGTATTAGAGTCAAGGAATAGATGTAATGTATTTTCCCAAATGGTATACAATTTACTGTTTTCCATTAATCCAAAATCATTGCCATAGGTACCTGCTACGAGTAATCTTCCTTCATTGAAGAACACTTTACGCACTGCAAAATACCCTTTATCGTAAATGGTCGTTAACTCTTTTGTACTACATTCATAGCTATATACATTGGCAAATTGTGTTTTATAAGACTCAAAATCATGAGCACTAAAAACAATTTGTGTATCTTTAATATCTACATTTTCAACATCCATAAGTGCTGTAGATATTTTTTCTATAGCTAAAGTTTCTAAATCACAAAGAAATAAGCTAGTTCTTGTCTTATTGATAAATCCTTGACCATTAAAGAAGAACGGATATTCATCCATCACTTGATAATCTTCATTTGCACGACGATTTTGTACGACTTTTCTTCTTTCTTTATCAGTCATAGCATAGTAATCAGGTGCATCTAAACCTATTTTAGCTAAAATCGCTAATAAACCATTATCCATCACCTTAATCATACCAACTGACAAAGGTAGTTCAATAGATTTTAATGTTTTTTTCGTTTCAATATCAACTAATTTATAAACGGTATATTCATAGCCTTTTTCAGCCCATTTTTTAGTTTTGATATGATCTAACACTAACATTTTTTCATCATCTAAAAATAAGTAATCTTTTACATCATTCATAAATAATGAAGTGGTTACACCATCTGTTATAAATAAGTCTTGTTGATAACTGTTGTCCTTTTCATTCACACATGACTTCACAAAACAAGCCATTGTCTGACTTGGATTGCTATTTAAATTAGATAAAAACTGATACTGATAAAATGTGTCTTGCTTAATTCTTTTCATAACCTTTTCCCCTTTAGATTCTAATCAAAATTAATTCTTGTTGTGGTGCAACTAACCATTCTGTTCTATCTTCATAGATGACTACATCCTCTTCAATCCCTAGTTTACCGTAGATTGTTTTCATTCCTGGTTCAAGTGTAAATACATTACCTACTTGTAAAGGTCTATCGATTAACTCCGGTTTATTATAACGAGCACGTCTATTTGCTAAAATAGTTCCACCATCATGAGTTTGATGTCCCACTTGATGTCCTAAGGCTGCATTCCATGAATCATAGCCTAAATCCACTAAGTGATGTCTTGCAATTTGGTCCACTTGAAAGCCAGTAACTCCTGGTTTCATAAAATCTTTAGCCATTGCAATGGCATCGCGGATGGTGTAAAACATTTGTTTTGCATCCTCTGGTGCATCCGTTTCATCATCTTTTAATACGTAGTACATTCTTTGAATATCACTACAATAACCATCTTTACTTACCCCATAATCAATGTTGATAAAACATCCTTTTACAATAGGAGTTTCAATAATCCCCATATGTCCACTTGGTACATTTGGATCTACACTAACTCCTGGGCATTGTGATGGTGTCCACGACATTCCATAACCATCTTTGTATGCAATTTCTTGTAGATAATTAAAAATTTCAAGTGAAGTTGTGCCTTCTTTACAAATAGAAGGTAAACTTCTTAAATATTTGTCTGCAACAATTGCGCAGTGTCTAATTTTTTCAATTTGTTCTTCAGTTTTTCTACCACGAACTTCGCTAATAATTGGATAAGCACTTAAAATTTCCATTTCAAAGTCTAAATGTTTAAACACTTTTTCAAGTGTCTTGTACATCCCCAATGTCAAGCCATCTCCTGCAGCATCTGCTTTACAGTAGTCTAGTGCTAAATTAGTTGGTTTAACAGTAGATAAGACTTCATAGATTGTTTCTTCCATAGTTGTTTTGTATTCATATACTTCATCAATGCCATCGATTAATTTGTATCCCTCAACATCTAAAGGAGAAACAATAGCAAGACATTTTCCACTACTTAAAAAGATAATCGTCGTTGCGATAATAAAGTCAATATCGCCTAATACAGGTAAAATTGGCTCACTTTTTAAGATGCTTTCTCTTCCAGTGATTAACCATGCGTCTACATGATTTGATTTCATTGCTTCATATATAATTGGTAATTTATCTTTATTTAATTTCATTTCTTGCTCCTTATCTCTATTTAATTTAGTAAACAAAGCATAGAAGCCTTATTACTAAGGCTCCTACTTTGTTTGTATTGTATTTACTTAGTTTGGAACTTTAACGTACCAGAATGTTGCATTTCCTTGTGGACTAGATTCAAAATCTTCTGTTCCAGCTTTTACAAGGAACACTTGGTTATATCCGAATAATGGAATCATATAAGCCATATCACGAACTAAATATTCTTCAGCATCATGTAATGCTTCCATTCTTTCATCACCCGTTAATGAGTTAGCATAACTTAACATATCTGCATATGTTTCATCTCCCCATGTCCAAGTTGCTTGGTTAGCAGGAACGGCTTGATCTAAGAAGGTCGTAGGATCCATATAGTCAGCAGACATTGCAGATCTTCCAAGTTCATAGAATCCATAGTCTAAATCATCAAAGAATGTACGGATTTCTCCTGTTTGTAATGTTAATTCAACATAAATTTCAGCAAATTCAGCTTGAATAACTTGCGCAACAGTATCGTGCATTGTAGTTTGGTTATAATAGTATACAATTTGTAATGGATTATCAGCAGAATATCCTGCAGCTTCCATTAATGCACGTGCTTCATCTTTATCAGTATATACTAAAGGATCTGTAGCATCTTGTTCTTCACGGAAGTCACCGTCAACACCTTCCATACCCTTAGGTACGTCACCATATAGTTCATAATATACATCTCCAGCATCTAATGCTAATATGATATTTGAACGATCAATACCTAGTTGTAATGCACGACGTACATTTACATCAGATAATGCTTCAACATCACTTGTTTGACTATTAATACGCATGTAGTAATTAATTACTGATGGTGTGATTGTTAATTCTGGTTGATCAGCATAGATTTTAGTAACATCACTTGATAATGATGTTGCGATATCAATTTCTCCAGTTTGGAAAGCTACTAATTGAGCTGATTGATCAGTAATTACATATGCAACTAAATTTTCGATTACTACGTCATCTGCATAGTAGAAGTTTTCATTTTTAACCATTTGGTATGAAGTTGTACTATCAAATGATTCTAAAGTAAATCCACCACTTGTAGGATATCCAACTGTATTAGCCCATAAATAGTCATGTTCAGGCGCTACATCAGAACGAATTGGAGTGAATACGCCAGCAGTTAATAAACCAACGAAGTAATCACATGGAGCTTCTAAAGTGATTTCAAGTGTGTAATTATCTATTACAGCTACCCCTAAATCATCCATGTCAGCTACATCTGACATATTTACGCTATGCTCAGCTGCATTTAATACATAGTCAGCGATGAAATATGAATAGTAAGCATCTGCTACACCCATACCTAATGAACGTTTGATTGCATATTCAACATCATATGCTGTAATTTCAACGCCATCTGACCATAAAGCACCTTCTAAGAAGTGTAATGTATAGACTAATCCATCATCACTTACTTCATAAGATGTACAGAATTCATTAATTAACGATCCATCTTCTGCAAAGTTAAATAATGGCATGTACAATTGGTTTAAAATAAATGCAGTTACTGAGTCAGATCCTGTTGCAAGGTCTAATGCATCTGGTTCTCCACCAATTGCGTAGTTAACAGTTGTTGCCCAAGTAGATGTTGAACCATCTGAGTCACTTGATGTATCATCGCTACTGCCACATGCAGTTAATGATGTACATACCAACAATGCTAACGCTAATACGAATAGTTTTTTGATTGTTTTCATTTTTCTTCCCCCTTTACCTTTCGTATAAGAAACATGATACTAAGCGATTACCCACCTGAATTGGCTCAGGCGTATGTGTTCTACAACGCTCTGTTGCTTTTTCACAACGTGTCGAGAAAACACAACCCTTCGGCGGATTAATTGGTGATGGAAGTTCACCTTCCAACACAATTCGATTTTTCGCTTTCGCGATATCTGGATCCGGAATCGGAATCGCTGACAATAATGCGACAGTATATGGATGTAATGGACGATGATAAACATCATTACTAGGCCCACATTCCATCATGTGACCTAAATACATTACTCCAATCTTGTCTGAGATGTGTTTTACCATCCCTAAGTCATGGGCAATAAATAAATACGAGATACCCATTTCTTTTTGTATATTTTTTAATAGATTAATAACTTGAGCTTGAATCGATACGTCTAATGCTGAAATAGGTTCATCACAGACAATAAATTTTGGGTTCACTGCTAAGGCTCTAGCAATTCCTATTCTTTGTCTTTGACCTCCACTAAATTCAGATGGATAACGTCTGATATGGTCTGGTTTTAAACCAACAATTTTCAACAGTTCAACGACGCGTTCTTCACGCTGCGCATCTGTTTTATAGATATTGTGAATGACCATTGGTTCTTTAATAATTTCACCAACTGTCATTCTTGGATTTAGTGATGCATATGGATCTTGGAAAATCATTTGCATGTCTTTTCTAAACCCTTTTAAATCTTTGTTCTTAATTTTAGAGATATCATAGCCATCAAATTCAATGGTTCCTGCGTTAGGTTCATATAATTTTACGATGGTTCTTCCAAGGGTACTTTTTCCACACCCTGATTCTCCAACTAATCCAAAAGTTTCATTTTCGTAAACATCAAATGTTACGCCATCTACGGCTTTTACAATTTGTTTTGGAGAAAATATTCCCTTTGTTACATCAAAGTGCGTTTTCAACCCTTTGACACTTAAAATTGGTTTTTCACTTGTAGTCATTATTTCACCACCTTTTCATGATGCAGCCAGCATGCACATTGTTGAGTTGCGCTCAATACAGTTACACTTGGCATCTTCAATTTACAAATCTTCATTGCTTGTTCACAACGATCTACATATGGACAGCCAACTGGTGGATGTAGTAAATCTGGTGGTGATCCTGGAATTGGATGAAGTTCTTTATCATCATCATCTTCAGGATTCGCAATACAACTTAATAAACCTTTCGTGTATGGATGCGTTGGAGTGTAGAAAATTTCTTTATCTGTTCCAGTTTCTACAATTTTTCCGCCATACATGATAGCAATACGATCACATAATTTTGCAACAACACCCAAGTCATGAGTAATCATGATAATGGAAGCTTGTGTTTTTAGTCTTAAATCATCAATTAATTCTAAAACTTGAGCTTGAATCGTTACATCTAATGCAGTTGTTGGTTCATCGGCAATAATTAATTTTGGATTACAAGCTAAGGCAATCGCAATAATAATTCTTTGTCTCATCCCTCCCGAGAATTCAAATGGATATTGTTTAATTCTTCTTTCAGGTGATGGAATACCAACCAATACCATCAATTCTATCGCACGATCATAAGCTTCTTTCTTACTCATCTTCGTATGATTAATCAGTGGTTCTGTTAATTGTGTTTCAATTTTTAAAATTGGATTTAAGAATGTCATTGGATCTTGGAAAATCATTGCCATGGTATTTCCACGAATGTCACTCATAAATGCTTCATATTCTTTTTTTGTTTTAAATGAACTTCTTGAAATATCTTTTCCATCAAAGGTAATCTTACCAGAATCAATACGACCATTATCTGCTAATAAACCAATTAAAGAATACATTGTTTGGCTTTTACCAGATCCACTTTCGCCTACAACGCCTAATACTTCACCTTGTTCTAGATGGAAACTCACGCCTCTAACCGCTTGCACATCGCCTTGGTCAGTGATGAATTTTGTACTTAAATTTTCTACTTTTAATAATGTCATCTTATCCACCTACCTTTTTGGTTCCAATGCTTCTCCTACACCATCACCGATAAAGTTCAATGATAGAATAGTAAGACACATGATTAATACTGGCCAAACAACTTGAATTGGTTCTGTAAAGATCATTGTTTGACAATCTGCAATTAATCTTCCCCATGTAGGTGTTGGTGCTGGAATCCCAATACCTAAGTATGATAGTGATGATTCTGTAAAGATTGCACCTGGAATCATCATTGTTAGACAGACGATAATTGGTCCTAATGCATTAACAACCAAATGTTTTAATAAAATTCTTCTATGACTTGCTCCTGTAACCTTAGCAGCCATTGCAAATTCCATTTCTTTTAAGGACATAACTTGTGTTCTAACTTGTCTTGCCATTTGCATCCACGAAGTTACCGAAATAGCAATCAACATACTGAACACGGTATTTCCTAAAATCATTAAGATTAAAATTGTATAAATCAAGCTTGGAACTGAATAGATAATGTCTACTGTACGCATCATAATCATATCTACACGTCCGCCCACATAGCCAGCAATTCCACCATAGATAATTCCGATGATTAAATTGATAAATGCTGCAGCGAAGGCAATTGATAAGGTAATTCTAGCACCGTACATGATACGAACAAAGTTGTCTCTTCCTAAATTATCTGTACCTAACCAATTGGTTAAGTTTGGATAAGCATACGTGTTTTGTAAGTTTTGTGTTTCATACCCATATTGAGAAAACATTGGGACAAAAATAGCCAATAAAATTAAAATTGTCATAAATATCAAACCAGCTAAAGCTAATTTGTTTTTCTTAAATCTTCCCCATGCATCCTGTGCAAAGGTTTTACTTGAAATGGCGATAAATTCTGAGTTTTTTTCGCTATCATCTAATTTTTCAAATAAATCGTTTGTTAATTCAACATCTTTGATTTCACTCATTTTATCCACCTACTTTCCTAACTTAATTCTAGGGTCAACAATCGCTGCTACGATATCTGAAACAAGTGTCATTACAATAACGACAGCACCTAAGAAAATAGATAGCCCCATAATTAAGGTATAATCACGATTCGTTACACTTGATACAAATTCAGCTCCAACCCCTGGAATACTGAATACTCTTTCCACAACTACACTTCCTGTTACAAGACCTGCAAACATTGGCCCACAATAAGTAATAACTGGCAACATTGCATTTTTTAAACCATGTTTAATGACAACAATTAATTCTTTTGTTCCTTTAGATCTTGCTAAAGTAATATAGTCTTTATTCATTACATCTCTTAAACTCGCTCTTGTTAAACGAGTGATTACTGATATTGGATATAACGCCAAACTTGCCGCTGGCATAATGTAGTGCAGTGGAGAGGTTAGTCCCACTGTAGGTAACATCCTTAAGACTACTCCAAACAATATCATTAAGAGTAATGCAAAAATGAAACTCGGTAAAGAGACCCCTATGGTTGCAATAACCGTTATAATCGCATTCACAAATTTATTTTTTGTGAGGGCGGATATAATACCTAAGGTTAAGCCTACTACCATCGCTATCACAAAGGCTACACACCCAAGTTTGGCTGTCACTGGTGCACGCTTGATGACAATGTCAGCTACATATTGGCCACTCTTACTAATCGATTCACCAAAATCCCCTTGAATCGCATTTGTCATATATATAACATATTGTTCCAATACTGGTTTATCTAACCCATATTTTGCTTCTAACGCTTCCATAACAGCTGGAGCGATATTTTTATTATCTTGCGAAAATGGACTACCTGGCATTGCTTTCATCATAAAGAATACGATGGTTGCTAAGACAAATAAGGTAAGAACTCCCATTGCCAAACGTTTTAATATATATTTAAACATTCATTTACCCTCCTAAATTAAATACAATTCTTGCTGAGGTGGGACAATGAACTCTGCGCCATCTTTTCTCACTACAACATCTTCTTCAATACCGATGTTTCCACATCTTGTTTTTACCGATGGTTCTAAAGTAAATACATACCCTTCTTGTAAAGGCGTATGTATTAATTCAGGACGTTTATATCTTGGTTTTTCAGGACCTAATAATGGACCGCCATCATGAGCCACTTGACCCATTTGATGTCCTAAAGCACTACCCCATTCATCAAATCCTTTTGAGGTAACAAAATCACGAGCCGCCTTATCTACTTCAAATCCAGTAATCCCTGGCACAAGTGTTTTAGCTGCCAATGCAATTGCATCACGTACTGTATAAAATGCATCCTTAATATCTTGCGGCGCATCTGTTTCGCCCTCTTTTAAAATGTAATACATACGTTGTAAATCACAACCATATTCTCCAACAACAACCCCAAAGTCGATGTTTACTAAATCCCCTGCAGATACCGGGAAGTCTGGAGCACCCATATGTCCAACAGGACATCCGAATCCTGAAAATACACCTGGGTTACATGATGATGGCCATGAATATTTTAAACCTTTTCTTTCTACTTCACTTTGGAAGAAAGCATAGATGTCTTGGCAATTCATACCTGCTTTGATAAATGACTTCGCATCGTCAAATATTTCTTCAGCAGCTAAGCATGCTTGTCTAATCTTTTCAACTTCCCATTCCATTTTAATACCACGAACACTATTCATAACTTTTTCAGAACTTACAACTTCTCCTGTAAAGGATGCTTGCTGTAAAGCATCTTCGATTCTTAAATAAGTACCGTAACTCAATCCATCACTTGCTGGATTATTTTCCGAAAAATCTAAGGCAATCTTACTAGGATTCTTTCCTTTTATATAAGCGCCTAGTGTTTCTTCAAATGAAACTGGAAACGGAATGACCTCATCGAATACGCCATGGTGGATATATCCATTCATATCAATAGGTGTACAAATCGCACAAGATGACCCATCTTTATTAAATATTAATGCGGTACTTCCAATAAATTCTCCATCGCATAAAATATTCAATACTGGTTCACTGTTTGTTGCTGATTCTTGACCTGCAATAATCCACATGTCAATATTCTCTTTGTTTAATGCTTTAAAAGCCACTTCTAGCTTATCTTTATAAAAAGCCATACACTTCCCCCTTTGTTGATATTGGTATTATATAGAATTGATTTACAAAATGCAACTATTTTTCAGAAACTTTTTTCAAAAAGAGTAAAACATTTTCATTGCACTGAAAAAACACTTCTTTTCACTTGCATTTACCTATATTAAGTCCTAGTATATTATTTATAGGAGGTTTTTTATGAATAAACGAGAAAAACTTATAGAATTAATGAATAAAAATTCATTAGATGGATTAATTTTTGCTCAGAGTGCAAATTTTCAGTATTTATTGGGGACAAAGGATTTATATTGGCAAAGAGTATGTATGAATAATATTGGTGGCTCATATAGTGCTATTAACTATCCTAGTCATTTGCTATATATCGATAAGGATGGAGAGTTTCATATCATTACACCACCAAAAGATGCTAAATATTTCGCAAAACATGAAAATGTTTCTATTATTTTCATGGAAGAAATTCAAGATGAATTAGAAAAAATGATTACTTCGCCAAGAATTGGAGTTGGATTTGACTGTTTTGAA
>JAWXUG010000040.1:0-11233 GCA_044432885.1 Erysipelotrichaceae bacterium
GTGAAAAGCCACGTAATAAAGGTGATAGATGGATCAATATTAATATTGAATTCAAAGATTTCATCATCTACATAAAGAAGTAGCAAGTCGTTTTTAAATTTCTCTAAAATAAGGGGTGCTAAAGAACGTTTACAGCGTAGGGTTACATTGGTTTTTTCACTGATGTACATATCAATAAAACGACTGGTATAATTACTTAAATCAAAATAAGGTTTATCTTGTACCTCATCTAATGCCACATGATCCATTTTATCTAAACGATAGTGACTTAGATTTTGATATTTTTGATCATAGCCAATACAATAATACGATTGATTATGCCATAACAAGGCATAAGGAAGTAAATGATATCTTTTTTTATTTTTACGATAAGTCTTTTTTAAGGTAATATCGATATCAAAATAATAAAAGGATATCGAACTATTTTGATGGATGGCATTTAAAAGAGTGTTGATGTGATATAAAAGGTGGTTGTTATCTTGTTTAAGGGGGTTATTCAACATTGAAGCATTCAATGTTTCTTGTTGATAGAAGGATTGAAAATAACATATTTTATGCATTATAAAAGATGTTTTAGACTTACTTAAAAAATTTGCAGCATTTAAACCATCTGCAATCACTTTCATTTCGCTGATTTCAAGAAGAGGCACCATGAAATAGCCTTTATTACTTTCAAAAATAATTTTATAGCCTGATTCATTTAAGACTTTAATATCATCATATAGGGCAAATTTACTACTGATAATGTTTCTTTCATGCAACTTTGATAAAACAAAGTCTAAAGAGATATAGTGATTTTCATCAGAGTAATATTTAAAGATGTCTAAGACGCTTAGAAGTCTTTTCTTGGTTAAATTTGTTTTTTTCATACATCTATTATATTTCACATTTGCCAATTTGCAAATGCGAAATTCTACTTTTACGTTATAATACACTCAATTAAGGAGGAAGTATATATGATATGTTATATTTTAGCAAGTATTTCAGTGATTGGTTTATCAATTACCTTGATGATTAATGGATATCTATTCGCTAGTTTTGTATTGGGGATAATGACAATTCTATATCTTGGGTATAAGTTTCATAAGTGCATCCATGAATTTGATTGTTTAAAGGTGGCTTTATATACATTAGTATTATGGGGAATTTGGTTAATGGGAGGATTGATCTTTATACTTCCAACCTTTTTGCTGCTTGCCATCGTTATTGGGCTGTATATGCTAGGATTTGAAAAAATGATGTTACATTGTAATCAAGAGACATTTATTGCTACTGAAAAATATGTATATCTATTAGCCCTAGTAGGAATGATGTTTATTCTTGTTACTTTATGGATGCCGATAGAATATATTTCTGGTTTTTTGTATCCATATTTTATAAATGGTGGTGCAAAACAGGCCATTTTAGCAATAATGTTAATTATTTTTGCACCCTATCCACTCCTTATTCAGACTTATAAATATTCACAAAACAATTGCAACTATAAGATTAAAAAGATATGATACTATAATAAAGAAAAGTTAGGTGGGCGATGAAAAAGATTATCGAGTGGATTTTTAAGACAACTGAATTCAAGAGTGTAAAAATAAAAGAAGAAGCAGGCGTTTTCAGTAGCTTTATGGGCATTATTCTAAATATCCTATTATCCATCGTAAAACTGGGAATTGGATTTTATACTGGGTCAATTGCAATCATGAGTGATGCATTTAATAATATTTCAGACACAGGAAGTAGTGTAATTGCTTATATTGGCTATAAGGTGTCAAGTAAGCCAGCAGATAAAGATCATCCTTTTGGACATGGTAGAGCAGAGTATCTTGCTTCCTTGTTTATTGGTATCAGTATTTTATTTGTTGGAATCAACTTATTACAAACATCATTTGATAAAGTGCTTCATCCTCAACCATTAATTTTTTCTTGGTGGGTAGTTATTGTGTTACTTTGTTCAATTTTGGTGAAAGTGTGGATGGCTGCTTTTAATAAGACTTTAGGTCAATTATGTAACTCAAGTGTCATGATGGCTATTTATCAAGATAGTCTCAATGATGTGATGGCAACAAGCGCAACATTGATTGCCTACTTTTTATCTCCTTATTCCTCTTTACCTATAGATGGGGTGATGGGGATGTTGGTATCTTTTGTCATCTTATACGCAGGATTTGAAATGATTAAGGACACCTTAGATACTTTACTAGGCAAGCCTGTGGATAATGAAATCGTAGATCAAATTATTTCTATTTTAAAAAATGAAGCAGAGATCTTAGGGGTACATGATTTAATACTACACAGTTATGGTCCTAATAAGGTTATGGGAAGTGTTCATGCAGAAGTGAATAGTGAGGGGAATGTGCTTGAAATTCATGATATGATTGATGAGTTAGAAAGACAAGTTATGGAGGAATTAAATGTATTATTAACCATTCATACCGATCCTATAGAGGTGAATAATGAAACGGTAAACCATGTTAAAAAGCTTATGAATAACATCTTAAATGAACTAGATAAGGACCTTCATTTTCATGACTTACGTTTAGTAAGTGGCCCTACTCATACAAACATTATTTTTGATTTAGTGATTCCATTTGATAATGCACTATCTTCTGAAGAAATCCAGTGTCATATAGATGAAAGACTATCTCATGAACCAATTAAATATTATGTTGTGATGACACTTGAACATGATTATCATTAAACTTTAAAGACGGGGATTCCTGTCTTTTTTTAATCAACAAAAAAAGTGCCCGAGGGCACTTAACTATTTATTTGCTTCAATCATTAATTGGCATACACGATTTGCATAAGCCACAGGATCATTAATACTTAATCCTTCAATCAATAAGGCTTGATCATATAATAAGGCAGCATAATCATCCATTAATTCTTTTTTCGTTGAATAGACTTCTTGCAATGTTTTGAAAACTGCATGTTCTGGATTAATTTCAAGAATACGTGTCGCTTTGACATCTTTTGCATCTGGATTTTGTTGAAGTACTTTTTCCATTTCTAATGAAATGCCTTCCTCAGATACTAAACATACAGGATGTGTTTTAAGTCTTGAAGAAATACGAACCTCTTTAACTTGTTCAGCTAGTGATTTTTGTATCTCTGTAAGTAAATCTTTATTGTCTTCGTTTTGTTTTTGTAAGGCTTCTTTTTCTTGTTCACTATCTAAATCAAGATTACCTTGAGTAACAGATTGGAAGGCTTTTTCATCATAGTTTCTTAAGATATTGATCGCAAATTCATCAACATTATCTAAGAAGTATAAGACTTCAATTCCCTTATCCATGACTTTTTCCATTTGTGGTAATTTTTTGATTTGTTCAATACTTTCACCACTTGCAAAATAGATTTTATCTTGTCCCTCATGCATTCGTTCAACATATTCTGCCAATGTTGTATATTCATCGTTATGGGTGGATTTAAATAAAATTAAGTCTTTTAATTTATCAGCGTGCATTCCATAATCTTGATAAATACCATATTTCAATTGAAGACCAAAGTTATCAAAGAAGCTTTGATATTCTTCACGACTATTTTTAAGTAAATCTTTTAAAGTAGAGCTGATTTTCTTTTCAATTGATTTCGCAATGGCTTTAACTTGGCGATCTTGTTGAAGAATTTCACGTGAGATATTTAAGTTTAAATCATCTGAATCAACAAGTCCTTTAACAAAACGGAAATAGTCTGGCAGTAAATCTTTGGTATTATCCATAATGAATACACCCTTTGAATAAAGTTTTAATCCTGTTTCAAAGTCATTTGAATAAAAGTTGAATGGCGTTTTACTTGGAATAAACAATAATCCTTTATAAGAAATATTCCCTTCAACATCATAATGAATGGTCTTTAATGGATTACTCCAATCATTAAACTTAGCCATATAGAATTCATTGTATTCATCATCACTAATATCTTTTTTATTTCTTTTCCATAATGGAACCATTGAGTTTAAGGTTTGTGTTTCTATCTCTGTGACACTTTTTCCTTCTTCATCAGTTGGCTTACTCACTTCAACATCCATTTGGATTGGGTAGCGTACATAATCTGAATATTTTGTAATTAAAGATTTAATCTTATATTCATCTAGATATTCATCATAGTTTTCATCATCACTATTAGCTTTAAGCTCAATAATAATTTTTGTACCTATTTGATCTTTCATGATAGGTTGAATGGTAAATCCATCTTCACCCTCACTTGTCCAAGCATAAGCATCAGTTGAAGTCGCTGATTTAGATTCAACAATCACCTTTGAAGCAACGATGAAAGCTGAATAGAAGCCTACGCCGAATTGTCCAATAATATCAATATTTTCATCAGCATTTTCATTATTCTTTTTGAAATCTAAACTGCCACTTTTAGCGATTATTCCAAGATTGTTTTCTAATTCTTCTTTATCCATCCCAATTCCTGTATCTGTTAGAGTAATTGTACGAGCGGTTTTATCGATATCAATGCGAATGGATAAATCTTCACGAGCAACACGATGATTTTCATCAGTTAGTGATAAAAAGTATCTTTTGTCTAAGGCATCTGATGCATTAGAAATAATTTCTCTTAAGAAGATGTCTTTGTTGGTGTAGATTGAATGAATCATTAAATCTAAGAGTCTTTTAGACTCTGCTTTAAATTGTTGTTTTTCCATGAGTCCTCCTTATTAGCACTCTATAAGAGTGATTGCTAATATAATATAACATAGTATTTTATAAAGTTCAATAGCTTTTATTTGGGCATAACCATTATTTACAAACCATGATAAATAAGTACTTAATTCTGTATATATTTGGTATAATATTTGTATTACGGAGGCACTATGACAACTTACACACCAATGATGAGGCAATATTTAGAGGTAAAAGAAAACCACAAAGATGCCATTGTTTTTTATCGATTAGGCGATTTTTATGAAATGTTTTTTGAAGATGCAAAAATTGCCTGTAAAGAACTAGATTTAGTGTTAACAGGGAGAAATGCTGGAACAAGTGAAAAAGTGCCAATGTGTGGAATTCCATATCATGCAGTGAATAATTATTTACCTAAACTGGTATCAAGAGGCTATAAAGTAGCGATTGTTGAACAATTGGAAGAGCCTAGTGCGGGCAAAATTGTAAAACGCGATGTCGTAAAGATCGTTACACCAGGGACCATTGTTAAAGAAAATTTAGAAGATAAAGAAAATATTTGTATTGCAAGTATAAGTGATTTTCAATATGGGTATGCAGTCGTAATTGTAGATATAAGTACAGGGGAAACGATGGCCACCTTATGGGATCATCAATCTTCAAGTATTCGAGCATTATTATTAAAGAATAATGTTAAAGAAGTAGTAACTGTTTCCTCTTTTAATCCAAATACAATTGCCTATATTGCGAATCAAGGAATTACCATTTCTTATTGTGATGAGGTTGAAATTGATGAGAACTATCAATCTTTAACTGCTAAAATTCAAGATGCTAGAATATTAGAAGCTTATGGCATCATGGTGAATTATATTAAAGAAACACAAAAGAAGCTTGTAGACCACTTGCAAGTCATTCAGGTAGAAGATGAAAAAGATTTTATGCGTATTGATTTTAACACCATTTTAAATCTTGAACTGATTCAACCTATACAAACCCAAAGTAAAAGTATGACCTTATGGCATTTCTTAGATCGTTGTCAATCTTCTATGGGTTCGCGCGCACTGAAGAAAATGATTGAGCGCCCATTAATGAATCAAGCACTTATTTTACAAAGACAAAAGCAAGTAGAAATCCTAAAAAATCATTTGTTTTTACAAGATGATCTTAAAGAACAACTTTCTCAAATCTATGATTTAAAACGATTAACAGGCAAGATTGCTTTAGGAACAAGTAATCCTTTGGACTGTATTCGTTTATCTAAAACGTTAAAGGTAGTGCCTGTTATTCAAGCACTATTAAAAGACTATCCTGAATTTACTAGATGGTTAGATATTGATGCATGCGTTTCTTTACAAAATCATATTGAAAATGCCATTGTGGAAACCCCACCCAATCATTTTAAAGAAGGTGGTATCTTTAAAAGTGGCTATGATGAAGAATTAGATGAATTATTGACTTTAAGTCATAGTGGGAAACAATGGATTATTTCCCAGGAAAACTATGAACGCGAAAGAACCGGAATTAAGAATTTAAAAATTGGTTATAACCGAGTCTTTGGTTATTATATTGAAGTCTCTAAGGGCAATATCCCGCTCATTAAAGAAGAATACGGGTATATACGCAAGCAGACATTAACCAATCAAGAACGCTATGTTACAACACAGTTAAAAGAGGAAGAAGATAAGATTCTTCATGCTCAAGAAAAGGCCATCCGTAAAGAAGTGATTTTATATAATGAGTTGATCGAAACCATCAAACAATCTTTATTTAAATTACAAAGGATAGCAGATAGCTTGGCTTATTTAGATTGTATCTATGCATTAAGTGTAGTGGCTAATGAGCATGGTTATACAAAACCTATTTTTAATCCTAATTCATTGGTAATTGAAAATGGTAGACATCCTATTTTAGAACATATTATGAAACATGAATTTGTGAGTAATGATTGTAAGATTGAAAAGGACCATGAGGTATTATTGATTACCGGGCCGAATATGGGTGGTAAGAGTACTTATATGAGGATGGTTGCACTGATTAGTGTGTTGGCACAAATTGGTTCTTTTGTACCAGCGAGTAGATGTGAAATCCCACTGTTTGATGCGATTTACACCCGAATTGGTGCAAGTGATGATATATTGAGTGGACAATCTACTTTTATGGTTGAAATGAATGAAGCAAATCATGCACTAATGAATGCAACGATGAATTCGCTTATTATATTTGATGAAATAGGGCGAGGAACAAGCACGTACGATGGTATGAGTTTGGCAAGAGCGATGATTGAATATATCGCCACAAACATTAAAGCTAAAACCTTATTTAGTACCCACTATCACGAACTCACTTCTTTAGATCAAGAATTAGATAATGTGGTTAATTATCATGTTTTGGTACATGAAGAAAATGATCATGTAACCTTTATGTATAAAATGGCTCAAGGAAAAGCAAGTAAGTCCTATGGGATTAACGTAGCTCGTTTAGCGAAGCTTCCAGAGTCTATCCTTAATCGTGCAACTACCTTGTTAAATGAATTAGAAAATAAAGAAGAAGCACCTACAACAGGCTATCAAATGATTGGCTTACCTCTTGAAAATATTCAAGAATCAAAACTAACAGAAATGCTTGAACTAGTCGACCCAAATGAATTGACGCCTTTACAAGCCTTACAATTTGTCATGGATTTGAAAGATAAAATAAAATCTTAATATAAACCTAGTGTGCTTTTATGAGGCGCTAGGTTTTTAGCTTTAATTGGATAAATATGCTAAAATAAATAGAGATATATATGAGGTGAAAAATGGGAATCATACAAAAATTAGATGCACAATTATCTAATATGATTGCTGCTGGGGAAGTAGTAGAAAGACCGGCAGGGATTATAAAAGAATTAATTGATAATAGTATTGATGCCAAAAGCACAAAGATAGCCATCCACATTAAACAAGGAGGCCTATCTGCTATTGAAGTGATTGATAATGGAATTGGCATGGATGCAAGGGATGCAACCATGGCTTTTATGCGTCATGCAACAAGTAAGATTAAACAAGAAAATGATTTATGGTCAATTAAAACTTTAGGATTTAGAGGAGAAGCACTCCCTTCCATTGCGGCAGTGAGTAAGGTAGAGTTAAGTACATCAGATGGAAAAGAAAGTACGAAGGTTTCCTATGCCTTTGGACAACTTGTTCAAGCAGCACCTTATCCTGCAAATCAGGGGACAAGGATTGTAGTTGAAGAGTTATTTTATAAAACGCCAGCACGTTTAAAATATTTAAAGACACCACAATATGAAGCATCCATCATACAAGATGTCGTGGTCAAGTTTGCACTAGGATATCCAAACATTGCCTTTCATTACGTAGCGGATGATAAGGTAGTACTTAATACTTTGGGTACAGGAGAAATTAAAGATGTATTTTTTCAAGTATATGGAAAACAAATGGCTAGTGAAAGTGTCGAGCTAAAAGCGGAAGATTATGATTATAAAATAAGTGGGTTAGCATGTCTGCCAAGTATTAGCCGAGCAAATCGAAACTATATGCATATTTATATTAATCATCGTATGATTCGCTATTATAAACTACAAATGGCACTAGCTGAAGCATTCCATGAATTTATGCCAAAGGATCGTTTTCCAGTCCTTGCAATCAACATTGAAATGGACGAAAAATTAGTTGATGTCAATGTTCATCCAAGTAAATGGGAAGTTCGTTTATCAAAGGAAAATCAATTGATTCAGCTTGTTAAGCAAATGGTAGAAAAAGCTTTATCTAAAAATAATGAAGCACCAAGTATTATCTTAAAGACACAAGTTAGCACACCGATTATTGAAACGGTATCCTTATTTGAAAATACAAATGAGGATTCACAATCAATCTCACCTGCACAATCAACCTATGAAGCTAAGCCAAGCTATGCGCCTATTTATATTCAGGAAGAGAAGATAGATAACTTTCAAGTAGAACCTATTCAAAGTGAAGAAAAGGATTTGAAACCAACACAATCCATTAAAGAAGAAACACAAATAAATACATTTCCCACTTTATATTGTATTGGTCAATATGATTTAAAATATGTTTTGGCTGGCAATGAAGAAGCCTTATATATTATTGATCAACATGCCGCTGAGGAAAGAGTAAATTTTGAATACTATCGACAATTATTTGATGATCAAAGTGTTCAACTACAATCATTACTAATGCCAATAAGCATTGTAGTTAATGGTAAAGTATTACAAAATATCGAGTCTATTAATCAAGAGTTAGCGGATTTAGGGATTCATTTTGAAGTCTTTGGTACACAGGATGTACTGATAAGAGAGGTGCCTCGTTGGATGGTAGGTATGAAGGCTGCATCATTTCTTCAAGATCTCTTAGATTATTATGAAAATCATGAACGATTCAACTTAAATGAGTTAACTAAAGATAAGTTAGCAACCATGGCATGTCATCATTCTGTTCGTTTTAATCATCCTTTAAGCATGGATGAAATGAAAGATTTACTCCATCGTTTATCACAAGCCAAAAACCCATATAATTGTCCTCATGGAAGGCCAACTTTTATGAAACTTAGCCAAAGGGAATTAGAAAGAAATTTTAAAAGATGAAAAAAGTATTAGTAATCGTAGGGCCAACCGCTATAGGAAAGACAAGTTTTTCTGTTGATTTAGCCAAGCAGTTTAATGGAGAAATTATCAGTGGAGACTCCATACAAGTTTATCGTGGCTTAGATATTGGTTCTGGAAAAGTAAAAAAAGAAGAGATGCAAGAAATCCCACATTATGGGATTGATATCTTAGAGGCAGATGATGAATATCATGTATATGCCTTTCAAAAAATGGCAAGAAAAGCAATTGATGAAATAAGTGATAAAGGGAAGTTACCGATTATTGTAGGGGGAACAGGCTTATATATTAAGGCGTGTTTGTATGATTATGTATTTGAAGAACAAGAACCATTGGATTTATCGATTTATCAGCAACAAAGTAGTGAAGTGTTATACGCTAAACTTTTAGAAATAGATCCTAAAAGTTGTGAGCAAATTCATGGGAATAATCGCAAAAGAGTAATCCGTGCATTGGCGATGGCAGAGCAGGGAAAAACAAAGAGTAGCTTAATAGCGTCACAAACTCATCAATGTCTATATGATGCAATGATTGTTGGATTAACTGCTGAGCGCGAAATTGTCTATGATCGTATTAACAGACGTGTAAAGATGATGGTAGATGAAGGCCTAGTTGAAGAAATACAAGGTCTACTTGATAAAGGTGTTCGTTTTGAACACCAATCGATGCAAGGAATTGGCTATCGTGAGTTTCAAGGGTATTTTAATAATCAACAAAGTTTAGTAGAAACGATTGAGTTAATACAAAGAAATACAAGACGTTTTGCGAAAAGGCAATATACGTGGTTTAATAATCAAACACCCATTCATTGGATAGATATTGTGAATTTAGAACAGGGTAAAAAGGATGTTGAAAAGTGGATAAACAATACGAACGAATAAGCCTTTTTCTAAAAGAGGAAGGATTAAATAAATTACAAGCAGCCAAAGTCCTTATTGTAGGGATAGGTGGCGTAGGAGGTTATGCAGCAGAAGCACTCGCAAGAACTGGAATTGGTCATTTGGTTTTAATGGACCATGATGTGGTAAGTGAGAGTAATTTAAACCGTCAAATTTTTGCTGATTACACCTCTATTAACCAAGCTAAATGTGAGGTTATGAAAAAAAGAATACAGTCTTTTTCTAAAACCAAGGTGACATGTATTCAAGCTTTTTACAATGAAGAAACAACCATCATCGATGAAGCATTTGATTATGTTATTGATGCCTGTGATACCTTAAGCGCCAAAGTATCGATGGTTGAAGCTTGTAAACAAAAGACTGTTTCCTATATTGGATGTCTTGGGATGGCTAATCGTATCGATCCTAGCAAGATTATTGAAACGACTTTAGATAAAACGGAAAACGATCCACTGGCAAAAGCATTTCGTCAAATCGTAAGAAAAAAAGAAATAAAGGGAAAGATTAAAGTTGTGGCTTCTAAAGAATTACCTTTTAAACAGAATACGCTTGTTAATCCTGAAGGAAAGACATTAAAAGATAAATATCCACCAGCATCATTAATCTTTGTGCCCGCAGCAGCCGGTTTATTGTTGGCATCAATTGTAACCCGTGAAATCGTGGAAAGGACTTAGTGATGAAAATTATTATATCTCCAGCAAAGACAATGGTTGATACAAGCGATGATTTTGCGCCTAGTACAAAACCAATGTTTATGGATAAAACAAAAGTCATTCATGAATCCTTAAAAGCTCTTGATGTAAGTCAACTTAAATCTTTATTAAAGTGTAATGATGATTTAGTATCTTTAAATTATCAACGCAATCAAAATAATCAATTAGATCAAGCAATCTATACAGCCTTGATGAGTTATCATGGTTTGCAATACCAACAAATAGGAGCAGACTTAATGAGTCAGCAAGAAATGGATTATCTGCAAGACCACCTACGTATTCTAAGTGGATTTTATGGAGTCTTACGACCACTAGATGCCATTGTGCCTTATCGTTTAGAAATGCAAGCAAAATTAAGTATCGATGAACATC
>JAWXUG010000041.1:0-11094 GCA_044432885.1 Erysipelotrichaceae bacterium
CTTGATGATTACGAATGTATTTCTTTGTTAATCGATCACTTAATAATGTTAAAATTTCATAGGTAATCGTATTCAAATCCTTCGCAACACTTTGGATTGAAATATGTGGCCCAAATAGTTCCACTTCCTCCAACAATGGATAAGGTTGAGATACCCTAACCATCATTTGATCCATACATATGGCCCCTACAATTTCACCATACTCTTGCCCTACATATACTTTTCTTCCTTCATTTTGTCTTATCCAGCCATCAGCATATCCGATTGGTAAGGTTAACACCCATGTGTCTTGTTCAGCTGTATAGTGTGCAGAATAGCTCACAGATTGTCCCTTTTTTATTTGGTGACAATGAATTACCTTTGACTTTAGCGCTACGCTTGGTAGTAAATCATTGGAATCGGTACTGTAGCCAATCATGCCAATCCCTACACGAACAGCATTGGTGATTTCATCTTTAAATGATATAGCTGCATCGCTATTAGATGTATGGATAAATTTAAATGTATAGTCAACAGCCTCTACAATTGACTTAAAAGAGTCATATTGCATTTTATTTAATTTATTTTCCACTTGATCTGAGCAAGCATAATGAGTATAAATACCTTCTATATTTGCTTCCCTTAAAAGATTTAAGGCTTGCTTTACCTCTTCAACATTTTTCAATCCTATACGATTCATCCCTGTATCTACTTTTAAATGTATCAAAAGATCTTTAGCCTCAGCATGAATTTGATTTACCCATTCAAGTGATGTCGTTGTTAATGTTAATTGATGTTCTTTACAGATCGATAAATAGGAAGCATCTACATAGCCTAAAATTAATATTGGAAAACAAATTCCTTTTTTTCGAAGGGATAATGCCTCATCCAATGAAGATACACATAAATATTCAGCACCTGCTTCAATGGCAATTTTAGCCATTTCCTCATCACCTAAACCGTAACCATTAGCTTTGATTACCGCAAAAAAAGCCTTATTAGCTTTTTTTTGTATCGTTTGAATATTATGATAAATGGCATCTAAATCCACTTCTATATAACTATCACGATAAGACATATTTAGACGATTCTTCCATTAATATAAGCGTAATAAACACCACATACCCTAAACAATAAAGCTAAAAGACTGCTTGCGTTTAACGCTGTATAAGTTTGCATAAGTAACCAGAATGCAATCCCCCATGCGGAAGGCGTCCATAGTATTGAAAGTCCAAAAAGGGAAATAGTATCTCCTAAAATGAAACAAACAACTGCAAGAATTGCTGCTAAAACAGAAAATTTTTGCTGTACCCCACGCCCTTTTCTTTGAATAATCATTCCAATTACATAGCCAAAGAAGACATAAACAATTGAAAATTGAATTCGCGTCAAACTAGAAATGAATCCATATACGATCCCTAATAAAATCGCTGAAGGTACACCATATAATAACGCTGTGTTAAAACGTTGGTTTCTCGTTAATGCATGTTTATTAAATATTTCCATCATAAACCTCCTATATTTATTCCATTATAGCTCAAAAACTTTATAATCACAATCGCTACAATGTAGGTCTAAAAATTCATACAACAAAAAAACGAAGCATTTTTTTACTTCGTTTAACTATGATAGTCCATTAAACCAGTCTTTGTATAAATCCCATTTGGATTCATCCTCAAAATACGGGTCATATGGATTAATATACCTTACTTGGTAAAGATTATTAATGCTTCTTCCTACAGTATACGTACCTAAAAGAACCACATGAAATTCATTATGTCCTAGCATTTTACCCTCTATGATGAATGGATGTTCTTGTAAGGTTATACTTGGACTTAAATACCATTTATTTCCTCCTGAAAGATAGTTTTCACTTGGTGGAGACGCATAGACTTCTCCTTTTTTTAGGCTCACATACACCTCGTTTAATAAAAATTCGCTTTCATTATTTGCTAATGGAACTTGATACATATCATTTTTTAAATAATCATCTTTAATTGGGCTTGCTCCATTGTCAATAACCAAATAGATCTCTTCTTGTAATATATCTATAGGTATACACCCTGTCCCATCGTATGTGTAACACGGATCAAAATAATCTACATTAACTTTAATCTCTAAGCCTTGTCCTTGTAAATAATTATCCTCCAAAGGCTCTAAACTCATCTTTAATGTTTCATAGTAATCTATTTGATTTTCTTCGAGTGCGATTGAACTTGCACTAATCGATGAGAGATCAATTAGTGTTGCTTCCTGATACAATAACGATTTAGCAACCATATTTAAAATTAATTCTTCCTCACTATTTTCATTGCTTATACATAATCTTATCTTTGCCATTTCTTCACTGCAATAGTATGGAATAGAAAAGATGGTTGTTTCATCTAATGTCATCGTATCACTCCATAACATTTCATCTTCCATGAATGCTTCTACCTTTAGTGGCTCATCATTTTCTGATTGTAAATTCAACCACACAAGATTCTCTTCTTCCTTGTCATAGCTTTTCGCAAACATCCCCATATTGGTAAGAGATAATTTCTTATAAATATTTTTTTGAAACTCCCCCTTATTACCTGCTTGATCATAGGCTTCAATATATAAAGTGACATCTTCTTCAATTTGATACTCAAACATTTCATCCGCTATTTCAAACCATTGACTAACGAAGATTGTTTCCCCATTTTTTAAAAAGGAATAACGCCATTTAGATAAGCCAGATAAGGCATCATAAATGTCGGGTATAACCTTTAAACTCGATCCTGATTGATGTGTTTCTATCTCAATTACTGGGTTAGTAAAATCTAAATAATAAGAATCACTTATTGATTTTGTCGTATTTAATACATAGTCATACGCAATGGTTTTAATCTGATAAATCCCTTCTTCATCTAAAGTGATTTTCTTTCCTGTATAAAACGTATCATTCACTTGAATACTGTACCCTTTAACTAAACTTAATTCATCTTCAATGGATATATCTACTGTTATTTCTTGATTTTCCCAGTGACTTCCGTTAGGCGAATATTGAATTAAAGGTGGGTCTTGATCAATATAAAAGGGATTAGATTCTACAATCTTCTTTTGATTTAAAATATCATAAATATGGGCTTCTATGGTGTATATACCCGATTGATTTAAATAAAAAGTACTTTCTAATGCTTCACTTTCTTCAATTAGTGTTTGGGTTCCTTTTAATTGGTCATTCAAGTAATATTGTACGTAATGATAGGTTTCTTCATCAGGTCCAATTAATTCCTCATACGTTCTTACAAGTACATCATAACTATTAAGTCTTGAATTTAGACTATGTCCTTGATATTTGTAACAAGGTGTCGAACCACTTCCTGTGGTATGTAAGCACCACCCTGAATTTGTCGATGTATAAATATAATTATCTAATCCTGAAGTTTGACTCCAATACACAGGATAAGCCAAATATCGTACAGCTTGATTTTCATTTTTTAAAATATAAGGATAAAAATCATGAACAAGGCCATAACTCAAAAAGCTCATGTATGGATTATTTACGCCAATGCTGATATACCCTTCTATAAATTGACTATACTCATCTAAACTTGATAAATCTGGTTGACTATACGCTTGAATCGTATTCCCTCTTAAATAGTCGTAATGTGCTGTAGTAGTTGTTAATTTGGGTGAATAGGTTTCAAAGACTCTTTTTTTTATCTGAAACTCACTAATTGCATCATAGGTAAAGGTATTGTTGCCATCAGGATAAAAACTTGCTGTATCAATACAGCTTTCATACTGGTAAGTGTCTGTATTTTCAATATAATCCTTAGTCCAGTATTGGTGTTTTTTTACCTGATATTGATCAATGGTAAACCTTTGTAGTATGACCTCATCTTGTTCTTGCAAATTCTCAAATACAATCGCTAATCCCGTACATTCATAAGGATAAGATAAAGTGAGTAGGCTTGCTTGATTGCCACGATAAATAAGTTGCCCATCTACCACTAATTGTCCTGCCTCATTATAAGAAAGTGTTGGATTAACATACACTTTTTTAACTAAAGAAGTATCTTCATGATATCCATTTAATATCATATTCATTTCATCTATTTTAACAGCTTCACTAAAAAATAGTGTGAAAATAATTGGATTTTTAACACTTGTATTTACCTGAGTAAGTGTTTCATCATTTTTCAACAAAATGCTGTCCACCATATCAGGAGAATCAAATTGTCCTAATGCATTTAAAGAAATGACAATGTTATCTTGGTTGATAATTTCACTTTGATATTTATAAAAAGGAGTATTTAACATATCATAACTTACTTCATACGCTTTATAAGAATAATACGTTTCACTTTGACATAAACCGAGCGTTAATAAACTTAGAAAGCTTAATGCATGTTTAATCATAAATCCTCCTTGTTCTGCGAGTTGAGGTAATCGGATAACTCAAATTTAACAGTGGAAGTTTAAACGTTTTACTGATGGATACGTGATAATATTGATAGCTGCCTTCATCCGCTGAATCTATTTGTATTGTAAAAAGATCATACTCATTTTTAATGTCTTCTATTTCTTCCTCACTTTCCTCATTTAAACCCGTATGTACTTCAATAACCTCTACGACCAATGCACTAAGTTCACTGCATTGCCGATAAATAACTGACAACCCACTAAATGAAACCAAGATTATGACACAAAAAGTAAACACCCACAACAATCCATAAAGCTGTATTCCCTGTTTCATGAAGTGAAAATATCTATGCTCGCAATCATCACGACCATGACAATGCCTAACCATATAAATAAACTATAGGGTATGACTTGTTGAGAGGATAGTTTCCCTTCTAAATCTTCTTTATATTGTGTGGATAGTTTCTCGTTTGTCAACTTGGACAATGAAGTTATCATCATTTCTTTATTGCCTGCATTTTTGTTTAAATTGTATAAGGTTCTCATAATTCGGTTTAAATCATCTATTTCCTTAAATTTTGATGCAAAGTTTAAATAAGGTTGCAATTGATCTGGGTGGTAATAAATTTCATCAACCAGTATTTCTAAATCTTCCTTAAATAATTCAGGTGCATAATCGATTGACTTTTGAAGAGCGTTCACAACAGGTAATTGTTGAATAAAAACCGCTAAGTTATTTAAGTAATATGGAAACAGTTGATTGGCTTGCTTTAAAATATGCTTATACTGTGATTTGGTATATTCATAGTATAATTTATAGCTTATCACCCCACCAATGATCATGTAGTCTAGTCGATATGATAAAAGATATATTAGGGCTCCTCCAATTAAACTTGTAGTTACCCTTTGCTTAAAAGGACTTAGGTTTCGTTTTTCTTGATAAAAGAAATAGTCTTTTTCCACAAATAGATGTTGAATTGTTTTCCACTGACGATTACATGCTTTTAAATCTATCCATAAATAGATCATCGCCCATCCATACAACAAAATCATATACTCACCCCTTGATTAAAACACCAGTGTTCATAATATAAAATGGTTATAAAGTTTAATCCATAAAACAAAATGAGGGTCCAATCAAAATTTGGATCATCCATATTGAATAGTTTCTTTAAACTTAAGGCTACAAGAAAATTCATGACAACCATCATATAAAACACTTTGCGTTGATTTTGTTTTTTGATTTGATACTGGTTGATATTCATTTCTAAATCTTCCACATTTTGATATAAATATTGATATAAATGACTATTATACCCACCTTCATTTTTTATGCTACGAAGAAGGACATGAAACTTTAAAATAATTTGTTGGGGAAAGTCTTTTTCTATTAGCGTCAAGGCTTCGTCAAATCTAGCCGTTTTTTCAATCTCTTTAATCGACTTGCCAATCACCTCTTGTAGCGGATATTTTATAATTTCATGACAGTCTTTTAGAATTCTTAAGCTATTCTTTTTCTCTTGAATAAACAAGATACCACTTGATACATAAATAAACACTTCTTGTAGTAATTGATTTCGATAATTCTCTTTTACCCTCATCCATTGATAATAAGGGATACATAAAATAACAATTACCCATAAAAAAGACATTTTCCAAAAATCATCTAAACTTAAATAGCTAATTAAACCAAGGAAGCACGTAAACTGTAAACCATGAATTAAGTATTGATTAAAGTGATACTGTAAATGGTATTGATTCATTTTTTCTTTAATTCCCCAATAACTATATTCTTTTACATAATGTACAAGAATTTTTCGTGTTTTATCTTCCCGAAGCATCTCATAAAGTAGATATAGCACAAGATAGATAAGCATCATATAAATTATCCATTTCATTGTAGTTTCTCCTTTAGAAATTTAGGGATTGCCTTCATCTTTTCTCCTGCCTTATATACTTCATGGTTGATACATTGATGGGTTTTTTCATCATATTGATAAATCACAATATCTTCAATGTAGCGATAACTATAAGGTATTTGTTTTTTTCGAATATAGATAACTGCATCTACCAAAGAATATAATCGCAACTTGATGGATTCGATATTTTCTGATGAATCATGTAGCATTTGCTTCACACGAATAGAAACTTCTTTGCTGCCTTTCGCATGCATCGTGGTCATTACACTATGTCCTGTACTCATTGCCTCTAATAAATCATTTACTTCGCTTCCGCGTGCTTCTTGTAACAATATCCAATCAATATTTTGTCTTAAACACATCGCAATCACACTTGCATAATCAAATTCTTTCTTCACTCTAAAAGCACTACATGAAGCACTAGGGTGGATTTCCTTGATGTTAAATTCTAAAGAATCCTCGATAGTTGCGATTACTTGATTACTTGGAATATGAGTTGCTAAGTATTTTAACAATTCTGTTTTCCCACTTCCTGTTTCACCAACTATCAAGATATTGGCATTTCCTTGCACCAACCATTTCAAAAAGTTCAATCCTTCTTGCGTAATATAGTCAGTTTTCAATAGGTAATCATCTTCTAATTTTTTTTGTTTAGACACCTTGCGTAAGGCTAAACTCGTCCCTGAAACAGATAGATGGGGATGGATTGCAGATATTCTAATATCTGTTTTCTTTCCACTTATTTCTCCTTCAAGACATGGAGAAGAAGGGTTGAATTCCTTCTCCATTTTATTTGCTACCTGATTGGCAATCATAAAAATATCTTCTTTAGTGATTTTTATTTGAATCTTATAATGTCCTTTTTTATTGGAAGTAACCCATACTTCCTTATTATTTCTACAATGTATGTCCGTTACATCAGGATCTTGAATATATTTTTTTAAGCCTTTAAAATCAATCTCGTCAAAATACTCATTCCTCATAAATATTTCCTTCAATCAGCACGACATCTATACTTCTTTGATATAAAATATCACTCATTTTAGCTATATCATAATAATGCTCCTCCTCTTGATTTAAAGTTGCATAACTAATGATAGGCATTACTTCCCCAAAGAATTTAGCTCGTTGGACTAAATCTGCGTCCTCATAATTTAAAGCTAAAATAATAACTGAGGGAATGCCATCTTCATCTTGATCAATCAGCTGTCCTTTACTATCTCTTACCCCAATAACTCTTGCCCCATTTACAAGCGGTCCATATAAAACTTTCTTTTCATTGTCCTCTTCAAAAGTTGCATAACCCTGGAAATAAATATCAATTAGATGTCCCTGTTTAATAGAATTAGCATACGTTGTCTTCATATCCACATCGACAAATATCGCTACCTCTCCCTCTTGTAAATTAAAATTATTAGATTCTTTCACATCTTGATCCATAACGATTAATTCTTCATAGAAAAAGGATCCCTTTGCAAAGGCATGATAGCTGCCAATATACTTGCCTATTAAATCTTCCTCATTCAATACCATATTGTCCTGAATCATGTATTGGGCAATTTCGATGATTGTAATATCTTCTTCACTGATTTGATGACCCGATGATAAATAGGTGCTAGCTATAGGCACCTTTACTAATTGATTGGCATAAACCAATGAATATTGATAACTAAAATATAAACACACCGTTAAAATGATTGATAACATAAGGGTAATTAAGCTTCGATACTGTTTTAATTTATTCATCCACATCCCTCCTATCTAAAATCACCATATTCGTGTAGTCATATTCGATTACTTCATCTTGACTACTTACAATTTGATAATCTACACATACCAAAATACTCGCTGGCTCACTTAATACCTCTAATGACTTAATTTCATATTCAACATTTTGTAATACATTTTCATGCAAATAAACTGGATAGTGTTCTTTGACCCATTCCTCATCAATCATAAGCGTGTCATTCACAAACACCTCACCCCATAAAATGGCATCTTCTATCACGCTTAGTTGCGTTGTGCGTACACCATTAAACAAGCTTTCTTGCGCGATATCCGATTTCTGTAGGTCATACACAAAAAGTAATAAGATCCCAAACAAAACAATTAAGCCATAGATTTTTACACTTGAACTCATGGAATATTCACTGACAAATCAAATAGATTGTCAATAGATTCACTGATTCCATTGGTTAATTGGGCTGCAAATCCTGTATCTTGCAAGGTGATATAACTAATCAACATACTAATCACAATTACAGCAATAATTAATCCTCCATACTCTTGAAATATTTCTTTCATATTTTTACCTCCTATGCTTTATTATGGGGAGATAAATTCAAACTCCTATTATTTTTTATACTTTCTTTAGATTTGTTTTGTTGAAACTTAGAATAGGCTGAATTACAATATGCGTATGAAGAAGACATTAACTGGATTAACCTATCAAGAAGTCCAAGAAAAGATCAACAAAAACCAAGTCAATCATGAAATAGATGATCACAGCAAATCCATATCTAGTATTATTTTTCAACATGTCTTTACCTTATTTAATGGTATCAATATCGTTTTAGCACTACTTGTGCTATACACCCAGCAATACATTAATATGTTATTTATGGGAATCGTATTCTTTAATACCTGCATCGGCATCATTCAAGAAATACGTGCGAAGCTTACCCTTGATAAACTCAAACTTCTAACTCAAAGTCGATACCAATTAATAAGAGATGGCCATACTACCTTACATGAAGCAAATGAGTTAGTTTTAGATGACCTTCTTATTTTAAAAGCAGGTCAACAAGTTCCCACCGATGCAATCATTATTCAAGGTGAAGTTGAGCTAAATGAATCCTTATTAACAGGGGAATCAGATACTATTTTAAAAACCACTAATAACACTTTATATTCAGGAAGTTTTGTGACAAGTGGTGAAGCCATTGTAAAAGTTCTCCATGTGGGTAAAGATAACTACATTCAAACCATTCTAAATCAAGCTAAATCAAAAAAGACCCACCCCTCTTTATTAAGAGAAGCACTTCAACTTATCATTAAATACATTAGTGTCATTATCTTTCCAATTGGTATACCCTTATTCTTCAAACAATATCTAATTTCAGACCTACCTCTTAATGACAGTATTTTGTCCACTGTAGCTGCGATGATAGGCATGATTCCTGAAGGATTGATTCTTTTAACGAGCGTATCACTCGCTTTAGGGGCTGTCTCATTAACAAGAAAAAATACGTTAACACAAGAGCTATATTCCTTAGAAACTTTAGCCCGTGTTGATATGCTTTGTTTAGATAAGACAGGTACCCTTACCACCGGTTTGATGGGGGTTGAAAAAATAATTAACTATCATACTATCGATATCTCGAATATCTTAGCCAATATGATGGATGACTTAAAAGATGATAACGCCACAGCTTTAGCCATCAAAAATGATTGTGCCTTAACTCATAAAATGACAGCAATTGAAAAAGTCCATTTCTCAAGTGAACGAAAATATTCAAGCGTAACTTACCAAAATGAAGGAAGTTTCACTTTAGGGGCTTTTCATTTTTTGAATATTAAAGACAAACACATAGAAGAAGAAATCCTAAAATACACTGAATTAGGAAAGCGTGTGCTTGTCCTTATTCAAACAATGAATCAGCATACAATCGTACAAGGATTAGTTATTTTAAGTGACACTCTACGAGAAACTGCATCTTCTACCTTAAACTATTTCCATCAGCAAAAAGTAGCTATTAAAATCATTAGTGGGGATGATGTTCAAACTGTAAAATCAATCGCTAAACAGGCTGGCTTAATTAACTACCACCAAGCCATCGATGTTTATCATTTAAATGAACAAGAGCTGGAAAACGCCACGATAACTCATAGTGTATTTGGTAGAGTTAAACCCGAACAGAAACAAAAGATGATCCAAACACTTAAAGATCATCATTTTACTACTGCGATGGTTGGAGACGGTGTGAATGATGTTATGGCATTAAAAACTGCTGATTGCAGCATTGCCATGAAAGATGGAAGTGATGCTGCCAAAAATGTTGCCAATTTAGTCTTATTAGATAATGATTTTTCTAATATGCCTTATGTTGTCGATCAAGGGCGTCGTGTTATTAATAATATCCAAAGAACAGCTACACTATTTTTAACCAAAACAGTTTTTTCTGTTTTATTATCCATCCTTACCCTTTTCTTTATTTCAGAATATCCATTCTATCCAATCCAACTGACCCTCATTTCCAATTGTTTAATTGGTCTTCCCGCATTCTTCCTATCACTTGAGCCAAACTATCAAAAAGTAACTGGCAATTTTTTATCTAATATTTTATCAAAAGCAATTCCATGTGGTCTTAGTATTGTTTTTAGTATCGTTGTCTTTGAATGTTTTAACTATTTTTATACCATTTCATCTTCTCACTTTTCTACAATGATTGTCTTTTCCACCATCCTCATTTTATTTTATGTACTTCTTTCTTTAATGAAGCCTTTAAATTTGTATAGAACTACTCTTTTATCGCTCATCATCTTCAGTTTATTAGTATGTTGTTTTGGGTTAAGTCATATCTTTTTAATTGAACCTCTATTTATTGAAGAATATTTATTAGTATTAATTGTTTCATCTATTAGTCTTTTTGTGCTATCTCTTTTAGAAAAATTAAAGCTTTCTCTCTTTTTTACAAACATCATAAACAAAATTAATTGATATTTAAAATGATATGGCATTGACATATTATTTTAAATGATATGGCATTGACATATTATTTTAAATGATATAACATATTATTCG
>JAWXUG010000042.1:0-11085 GCA_044432885.1 Erysipelotrichaceae bacterium
CTGATTTATTAATTGTTGTTCAACCAACCAGAGGGTTAGATGTTGGGGCGATTGAATATATTCATAGTAGAATTGTAGAAGAGCGAAATCAAGGGAAGGCTGTATTGCTTGTTTCCTTCGAACTAGATGAAATATTAGCCTTAAGTGATCGTATTGCCGTTATGTATAATGGCCAAATCACAGGGGTTGTAGATGCTAGCCAAACCAATGAAAAAGAATTAGGATTAATGATGGGTGGCTCACATATTGAAGGGGAAGGTACGAATGAATAAAAAAGATAAAATACTTATCCCTTTAATTTCAGTTTTATTTGGGATTTTAGTTGGAGTTATCATCCTATTATTTTCTGGGAAAGAGGTTGGTACCTTATTTGCGGGATTGATTAAGGGACTAACAGGGTTTGATATTTTAAAATCTGGCTCATCGATTAACTTTCGTTATCCAGGAGAATTCTTTGTAACAGCGATGCCTATAATTTTAACAGGCTTGTCTATTGGGTTTGCCTATCGCACAGGGATGTTTAATATAGGCGCTGAAGGTCAAGTTATCATTGGGAGTTTAATCTCTTGTATGGTTGCAATACTTGTGCCAATGCCTGACTATGTGGCGCCTGTTGTTTGTTTATTAGCTGGGGGTATCGGAGGTGCTTTATGGGCATTTGTGCCAGGTATTTTAAAGTGTAAGTTTAATATTTCTGAAGTTGTAACAGGTATTATGTTAAATTATACAGCGCTTTATGGAGCTAATTACTTCTTGAAAAATTTACCAGGATCTTCGGTTGTTCGTACTGAAAATATACCGGCAAACGCTACCTTAGCGAGTTCGTTTTTTGCTAGTATTACCAACAATAGTCGCTTCCATTGGGGATTTATTGTGGTTATCATTGCAATTGTTGTTTACTGGATTGTGATTGAAAAAACATCATTTGGTTATTCACTTCGTGCAACAGGCTTTAATAAAGAGGGTGCGCGTTATGCGGGTATCAAAGTAAATAAAAGTATCATCTTATCTATTATGATTTCAGGGTTTTTAGCAGGACTTGCAGGAGCAATCATTTTACAAGGTACATTTGGATATGGACGTGTAATGACTTCTATGGATAATTATGGATTCGATGGAATCGCTGTTGCCTTAGTTGGAGGATGTAGTGCTATTGGTATTACCCTTGCTGGAATGTTGTTTGCACTTTTAAAAGTTGCACAACCGTTACTACAAACCTATGGTATTCCACTTGAAATAGCAGAAATCATTTCAAGTTCAATCGTATTCTTTGTAGCATTACAATATGTTATTCAATATGGTTTAGATCAGTTTAGAAATAAAAGAAAAAAACAGGGGGGTAAAGCATAATGAGTGTAATTATTTCGATGTTCCCATCTGTACTACTTATAGCGTGTCCAATTATTATTTGTGCACTAGGTGGAATTTTCTCTGAAAGAAGTGGGATTGTTAATATCGCTCTTGAAGGGATAATGATGGTAGGTGGCTTTGCAGGAGCTGCATCATGTTATTTTTTAGAAGGTATTCCTAGCGTATCTGCATATGCAGGATGGATTGCAATTGTGATCGGGCTTGTTGCAGGGGCTATTTATTCACTATTACTCGCTGTTTCAACAATTAATTTCAAAGCAGATCACACGATTGCAGGGACTGCAATTAATCTTTTAGCAGGAGGATTGACGGTTTATTTGTGTCAAATCATCTTTGGCAAACAAAGAACAGAAGCGATGTCAGTAGGGATTGCTAAAGTGAAAGAAGTTCCTTTCTTTAGTGATATTCCTATCTTAGGAGATATGATGTTTAAAAATATTTATCCTACGATATTTATTGCTTTTGCATTGGTGTTTATATGTTATTATGTGATCTTTAAAACCCCATTTGGATTAAGACTTCGCTCATGTGGAGAAAACCCACAAGCAAGTGCTTCTATGGGAATTAATGTATATAAAATGCGTTACATTGGAGTTATCTTATCAGGGGCTTTAGCAGGACTTGCTGGAGCTATTATGGTATTAACTTCAGGAACTCAATACACCATCGCTTCGATTCATGGTATAGGATATATTTCGATTGCTGCAGTTATTTTTGGTAAATGGAATCCATTTGGTGTATTAGGTGCAGGCATATTCTTTGGCTTTTCATCAGCTTTAGGGTATTATGCTAGTATGATACCAGTATTAAATTTATTACCATCTGAATTTTATAGTTGTGTGCCTTACATATTTACGGTATTTGCCTTAATTATCTTTAGTGGAAAATCAGTAGGGCCAAAAGCAGCGGGAGAAATTTACGACTCTGGTAAACGATAGCGAAAGGAAAACGATATGAAAACGACAAGACTACAAGAAGGTGTCCAATTACATATCATTGAGTCAAAAAAATATAAAGATGTCTCTATTTATTTCAATTATTATCAAAAAACAAATGCAAAAAACAGGGTTACTCGTTCATTATTAGGACAAATAATGAGCGACAAATGTGAAGCTTATCCAACTAAAAGTAAGATGGCTGAACAAAAAGATAAGCTTTATGGTGCTAGTATCTATACTTCAAATTTCACGTATGGAACAGGAAATATATTTCAAGTTTCATGCAAGGTATTAAATGATCTTTATTGTAAAAAGGGTGTTCTAGAAAATTCTTTAAACTTATTAAAGAATGTGATAGAGCACCCTATCATTCAATTAAGTGAACTTGATGAAGCAAAAAGAAACTTAAAAGATAGTGCCTATCGAAAGATGGATAAACCAGCACTATTTGCATCTAGTCGTGCGTTTTCAATTTATGGAGAAAATACTTATTTGGCATATTCAAGTATTTTAAATCCTGAATCTATTGAAGAAGTTACCCTAGATGAAATCATAAAGGAACACCATGCAATTACGATGGATAACCCATTAGATATTTATGTATTTGGAAATGTTGATAAAGATGAAATAATCTCATTGATTAATCAAATATTTTGTTTTAACTCACATGATAAACTAAACCATGTTAAAGAAGAAATTGCTGATAAACCAGCTGTTAAAGTTATCGAACATAAACAAAGTGATCAATGTTCACTTATTATGTTTTTTAAAACGTATGTAGATATTGATAGTGATGATTATTATGTTTTAAAGGCTGCGAATACCTTATTTGGTGCAGTGCCTGCTTCTTTCTTATTTCAAGAAGTACGTGAGAAGAATAGCCTTTGTTATTCTATTTCATCTACGATATCAGGACAGGAACAACTATTAATTATAAAAACAGGCATTGATCATGCGAATGATGAAAAAGTAATTGCACTTGTACATGAGCAATTAGATAAAATGAAACAGGGACATTTTGAAATGGACGATTTTTATGCAGCATTACAGCTTTATAACAATGTATTAAAAGGGTCTAAGGATGATATTGTATCAAGTTTAAATTTTGAATACACAAGTATGTTAACCAGTTCAAACGTTGGGATTGATGAGACAATTAAAAAGATGTCAGCTGTAAGTAAAGAGGATATTATGAGGGTCTTTTCTCAATTAGAGTTAAAACTAACTTATATATTAAAAAAGGAGGATTCATCGAATGAATAAGATTATTAAAGATAAATATGATGAAACCTACTACACTAAAACCTTATCAAATGGACTAAAGGTTACAATCTATTATAAACCTGAATTCACAACCACTTCCTGTGTTTTTGGAACACCTTTTGGAGCGAGTGATTTATATCAACATGAGGAGGGGAATTCACATCAATTCCATTCTGGACTTGCGCATTTTTTAGAACATAAAATGTTCGAAACCAAAGGGGAAGATGTGATGTTACAATTTAACGCAATGGGAGCGAATGTGAATGCCTTTACTTCCTATGATTGTACAGTATACTATTTTACAACATCGGATGAAGATGTCGCTACACCGCTCAATTTATTAATGGACTTTGTTCAAGATTTTGATGTCAGTGAGGAGTCTGTTGAAAAAGAGAAAGAAATTATTGTTCAAGAACTAATGATGTATCAACAAATGCCAGACTTTAGATTGATATTTGAACTTTATAAATCAATGTATCATGATAATCCAATTAAATATGATATTGGAGGCTCTAAAGAAGATGTGCTTTCTGTTACAAGAGAGGAGCTAATGAGTTCATATAGGTTAAACTATCATCCTTCAAGAATGTCTTTAGTTATTGCGACATGGATGGACCCTGAACAATTAATGAATCTTATCGAACAAAATCAAAATAAGAAATCTTTCTTGAATCAACCTGAAGTAAGTTCAAATTATCATGAATCTAACAAATCTGTAAAACATCCTTATCGTGAAGTAGAAATGGATGTTAACAATACGAAGGTCGCACTTGGCTATAAATTTTCGTTAGATTATCAACAAAGAAATCAAACATTAGAAAAAGAATGGGGATTACAATTATTGATGGAGATGCACTTTACCTCTGTAAATCCAAGTTATCAAAAGTGGTTAGATGATGGACTTATCAATTCATATTTTAACTTTGATGTGGAGTTTGGTAAGGGTTATGCCCATTTATTATTTATGAATGAATGTGAAGATCCTCAAGCATTTAAAGACTTCATTGATCAACAATTAGCCATAATTAAAGAAAAAACGATTAATGTACAATGTTTAAATCAAATTAAGAATCGATTTTATGGCTTAGCATTCAAAGTTTTTGATGATATCGAATCGATTGCGGTAAATCATATACGGAATGAGTTTCAAGGCATTGACTACTTTGATATGATAGAGTTGATTTTAAAATTAGATGCTCTAAAATTAAAAAATATTATTACTAATATTGATTTATCTCAAGCATCTTTAGTGGTGATAAAAAAGTAGTTTAATAAAATAAAAGACAAATATGCGTTAGTGATATTTGTCTTTTTTAGTTGAATTAGTCAAATTGAACGGTTTTACAAAATAGATCCTATAGTTAATAATAGTAGCGCAAGCAACGAAAGGAGAAAAATGTTAAATCAAATCGTATTAGTAGGCAGAGTAAAAGAAATGCCTATCATCAAAGAAACAAGTCAGGGAAATAAGGTAGCTACCTTAATTATGGAGGTTGAACGTAATTTTAAAAATTCAGCAGGAGAATGTGAATATGACAATTTCCAAGTAACATTATGGAGAGGGATGGCAGATGAATGTGAAGCTAACTGTAGTGTTGGAGCCATTGTTGGAGTTAAAGGACGACTACAAGCTAATAATTATATGAAAGATGATATAATTTATTATAAAGGGGATATCGTCGCAGAAAAGATAAGTGTGCTTACAAAATCTTAATCTGTCATCAAGTGAGTAAAAACTATGTTAAAATAGTTTTATGAAAAATAAAAAATACTATATAGGATTACTTATTATTTGGATATTACTTAGTGGTTTATCTCTCTATTTAGCTACACGATCAAATCTTATACATAGCAATTATAGTGATTTACTTACTAGTGATAGATATCGTTATGGGGTATACTTATGGTCGTTAATGAATGGATTTTCCTTATGTAGTTTAGTCTATTTATCGAATCCAAATGAATTAAAAAATAAAGTTATTTTATGCTTTGTGATGTGGCTTATTGCTACCTGTTGTCCATATGCACCTGCTCAACATCCACTCTTATCTTCATTGCATATTATATTAGCTTATATTTGTTTTTGTTTCATCAATGGATTAATTATTTATAGCATCTATTTATTAGGACAGAAAGATATTTTAAAAGCTAATCAAATAATGAGTAAATATTTTCTATTGCTTGGCTTACATGGTTTATATTTCATGATTATGGGTGGAATAAATAGTATATTTGAAGCATCTTATACAATTACATTAAATGGCTTCTTATTAGTCTATGTGTATCACTTGAATAAAAACAAATAAAGGGTGGAATTAATTTATAATTTCACTTTTTTATCTTAACAAAAAAGATCATCAATGGATGATCTCTAATTAGTGTTTAAACTATTTTGTAGTGTACATGTGAGTTCAACGATTTTTCCATCACGGGAAACTTGAATCGTTACCTGATCACCTACTTCTTTTGATGAAATGATAGCACTCAATTCATCATAGGTAGTTACTTCTTGATTATCAACTGCAATGATACGATCATTTGGTTGTAATCCAGCATCCTCAGCAGCTGTTCCTTCAATTACTTCTACAACATAAACGCCTTCTTTAATTCCTTGAGAATTTGCTGTGATTTCTTGAAGATAAATACCAAGGGTTGGTCGTGTTGTTACATAGCCATAATTAATAAGTTCTTCAACAATTTCTTTGACTACATTTGATGGAATGACAAAGCCAATTCCTTCGGCATATTCATCAGAGGATTTTGCAACCACAATTCCAACTAATTCAGCAGATGTGTTAAATAGTCCGCCACCTGAATTTCCAGGGCTTACTTGAGCATTTGTTTGAATCAATGTCATTGATTGTCCTTCTACGCTAATTTCACGATCAAGTGCACTAATAATGCCATCAGTTACACTACCACCTAATTCACCTAGTGGATTTCCAATGGCGATTACACTGTCACCCACTTGAATCTGTGATGAATCTGCAAAGACAGCAGGCGTTAAACCAGTTGCATCGATTTTGATAACTGCAATATCTGTTGTAGAATCTGTTCCAATTAAGGTAGCTGTATACGTTGTACCATCAGTTAGTTTTACTTGAATATTGTTTACATCCTCAATGACATGATTGTTTGTAACGATATAACCATCACTTGTGATAATAACCCCGCTACCAGCTCCTGTTTGTATATAAGATTGGTTCATGTATTCTGAGACATTTTCGGTAAGAATTTCTACTACACTAGGACTTGTTAAGTTAACAACCTCTTGTAGGGATAATCCACTATCAGTTACATTTAATGTGGTTGTGGTATCGACACTTTCATATAGGACGATTTTATTATATTGAGTAATTTCAATGGCTAAATAAGTACCGCTAAATGCACATCCAAATGCAAGAAAAGCGATAAATACAGCATATATAAAAGGGTGTCCTTTCTTTTTCCTTTTGTTACGGACTATTGGATCTTTATGTAATGGAGAAGTTGATTCATTGATTGATTGAGTTTCAGATTGTTGGTCAATGATTTGAGCATCGATAATGCAATCATCTTGTAGTTCTTTATTTTCTTCCATAGTGTACCTCCTTTTTACGTACTAAATATAGTGGCTAAAAGTGAACTATAATTGATGTGAAGTTGAATTTTTTGTGAACTATTTTTTAATAATAGCTTCTGCAACCTTGATGCCATCTAAGGCACTAGAAACAATCCCTCCTGCATATCCTGCACCTTCCCCACATGGATAAAGATTTTCATGAGATATGCTTTCGAATGCTTCATTTCTTTTCATTCTTACAATTGCAGATGAACGAGTTTCTGGTGCAAGCATGATTCCTTGTTCAATGAATCCTTTAATTTTACTATCAAAATATAAGAATGCTTCGTGTAAGGCTTCATTTATAAAAGGATCAAACAATTGATTCAAATCATAAAGATGGGTTCCTGGCAAATAGCTTGATGTGAATTTTAATGGATTTAATTGATGATTAAGATAATCTTTAATATTACATGCAGGGGCATGGTATGAATTGGAAATTTGATAAGCTTTTTCTTCTAATGCTCGCTGATAGGCTTCTCCATCAAACAGATTTCCACGATGATAATTTTCTGATTTAACTTGAACTAAAATTGCACTATTTGCATAAGGTGAACTTCTTTGGCTAAGGCTCATCCCATTGGTGCATATTGTATGTTGATCCGCGCTACTTGCAACAATTTGTCCGCCAGGACACATACAAAAGCTGTAGACTCCATAATTTTTATTTGTATTATAGGCAAGGCGATATTCACTAGCTTGTAGTAATGGATGATTCACGTAGGCTTTGTATTGGTTAGAATCGATTATAGATTGAGGATGTTCAACTCTTACGCCCACTGCAAAATCTTTTGTTTCTAAATAGACTTGTTGATTAGCTAATGATTTTAAAGTGTCTTTTGCGCTATGACCGATAGCCAATACTACCGCATCACTGGTGTAGGATTTCTGTTTTGTTTGAACACCAACTACTTTATTTTGCACAATAAGTAAACTTTCCACTTTAGTTTCAAAGTGAAATTCCACGCCCATTTGTATAAGCTTATTTCTAAAATTTCTAATGACATCATAAAGTACATCACTACCTATATGTGGGTGTGCTTGATAAGCAATGCATGGATCACATCCCATCTCAATTAAAATATCTAATATTAATTGGATGCGATCATCCTTGATACGTGTTGTAAGTTTACCATCTGAAAAAGTTCCAGCACCACCCTCGCCAAATTGGACATTACTTTCAGAATTTAATATTCCTTGATTCCAAAATTTTTGGACATCTACTTGGCGATCTTCAACTTTTTTTCCTCGTTCAAATACAATCGTTTTAATACCTGATTTTGCTAATAGGTAACTAGTGAATAAGCCACTTGGTCCAAATCCTACAACAATCGCTGTTTTGGGGCTATTTGGTTTTAAATAAGTATAAATTTTAGGGTGATACAAACTAACATCATGATAGTGAAGATATTTCTTTTCATTTTTGACTTCAACACAAACACTATAAATATAGGTTGGGTTTTTTCTTGCATCCAATGATTCTTTTACAATCTGAAAGTGAATTAAGTCAGTTTCTTTTATCTTTAATTTTTTTATAATTAATCCCTTTAACAAAGGGTTAATATCTTTGCTTTCTGGGGTAAGTACAACTTTTAATTGGTTAATTAATAACATGTTATTCTCCTTGTTTATCTATTATAACATAGATTATCCATGCTTAACTTCATGAAAAGAACTTGCTATCAAAATTAATTAATGGCATAATACTTAAATAAGGAGGATGACTATGAGTGAAAAAACATCGTCTATCTTAACGCTTAAACAAGCAAAAAAACAGTTTACAGCTTATGGATGTACATTATTTGCCTATGGCTTAATTGTCTATCTATCACAAAGCTTTATTCCATACATGATTCCCTTTATTCAACAATATTTGGCTATAAATAGCGAATATTTGACATTAATCATTCGTATCGTTGTTATCTTATTAGGAATTATCATTCCTTTTGGTTTATTTCAGATACTTACGAAAACTTCGATTAAAGACTTTACCCAAAAAAGTAATGTAACCCTATTGGATTTAATAAAATATAGTATTGTCTTTACATCCATCAATATGTTGATGCTCTTTGTGACTTCAATGGTTACAAGATTTTTCACAGTGGATACACCATCGTTGCTACCTGTCGGGGTATATGTAGGAGATTATAACCTATATAATCCTTTATTTTTGGTGTTGGTGATTTTGATTCTTCCTATTTGTGAAGAATATGTATTTAGAGGGGTAACATTACGTTACCTTGGTAAATTCTCTAATCATTTCGCAATTATGAGTATTTCTATCCTGTATGCTTTAGCTTTCGGTAATATTATTGACTCAATTGCAGCAGGGCTATTTTCAGCTTTCTTGTGCTTGGTAACTTTGCGTTATAAAAACTTTTTAGTAGCAGTGTTTATTCATATCTTTAATAATTTGTTTTTAGTGCTACTGAGTTTTGCACTTATACAACATTATTTAGTTGGTATTGGCTTGTTATTCTTGCTTTATTTTATGGCAATTGTTGTGTTAATCAAAGGCTATGACAATCGTATATTGGTTAAAAAAGAAAAAAATAGTATGATGCTGCTTAAGGTCTTCTTCTCAAATTTTGCAATCATACTATGTGTTATTTTATTTATTTGTACAAGTTTAATACAACAATTTATTTAACTATAATGGGTCCTTGAAGTTCTCTTTCAAGGATCTTTTTTTGTAATTGTGAATCAAGCGGATGGACATAGAGTTGAGTTGTTTTGTATTCCATTTTACGATATTCGATGGGCATTTGAGCAAAACAACTAGCGATTGATACCCCTTGTTTGCGTAAATGTTTTAAGAGTTGCTGTCCTGAAGCGTTAAAAGCTAGAGGACGTATAAAATCCATTGGTGGTAGTTTTTGTTTTTCTTGTTTGCTAATATGATTCAAAATGTTCATACATACACGCTGAATTCGAGCCTTACTGTAGCGACGATTGACTGCTTCTTGGATAAAGTCAGGATAAGTATTTGATTTTTTTATCGATGCAATTAAATGATTTTGTAAGCCTTCATCCACTAAGAATATCGATTCAAGATAGGATGCATCTAAAGTTAGCATCATTGTTTTTAAATAATTAAAATAAAGTTCATTATAATGACAATACTCAAAGCTCATTGGACAATATTCACTTGTGTCTTTTTCTTGATAAAGAAGATTTCGTATGCTGGTAGCGCTACTGATTTTCCCACTTACTTCCACATTATGATAATCTGTGGTACGAAGGATACTGATAGGGGTAATATCGCTATCTTGAAGGGCTCTTAAGTAAGCTAAAGCTAATATATCATTAGGTGGGAATTGTCCTTGTAGTAAGCTGTAAGAACTAGCGTAACTGTCTCCTGTTTTCATTTGTTTTTTCAGATGATCAATATTGATGTTTAAAGAAGCAATCTCTTTTAGATTTTCTAAATTATTGGATTCACTTCCAAATACGAGGGTATCTATTATGCATAGTTTTAATGCTTGAACAGCCCCTTGGGCAAATTGGGTGGCACTTTGATTAGAATAGATATAAGGAAGTTGAATAACTAAATCTACACCATGTTCAACCGCGCACTTTGCCCTTGCCCATTTATCAATAATGCTTACTTCTCCTCGTTGTACAAAGTTTCCAGACATAACCGCAACTAAAACATCACATCCACTTAGCTTTCTAGCTTGTTCAATATGATGTAAGTGCCCATAAGTAAATGGGTTATATTCAACTATAATTCCACATATTTTCATTTTTATCACCTGTGATATTATAACATGAAAACTTTTTTAAATTATGTTAATCTTATATAAAGGGGGGATAAAGATGAAAACAATACAATATCATCAATTAGATATCTTAGTGTGTGATCCAGAAACGACTTTTGTGGGAGTTATACAATGCTTACATGGCATGATG
>JAWXUG010000043.1:0-10938 GCA_044432885.1 Erysipelotrichaceae bacterium
AATGGCATCCCTGGTGCATATTCACTCATCATGAATAAATCAAGTTCACGACCCAATTTTTTATGATCACGTTTTTTAGCCTCTTCTAACAAGAATAAATGTTCATCCAATGCCTCTTGGGTATCAAAACAAATCCCATAAATACGTTGCAACATCTTATTGTTGGCATCTGCCTTCCAATAAGCACCTGATACTTTTAATAATTTGAAGTATTTTAATTGTTTTACGGTTTCAATATGAGGCCCTCTACATAAGTCTGTAAAATCCCCTTGTGTGTAGCAGGTAATCACTGTATTTTCTTCATCCATATTGGAAATTAAATCGATTTTATAAGGGTCCTCTTTAAACATTTCTAAAGCTTCTTCCTTAGAAAGTTCTTTTTTTACAATGCGTTTACCATCTTTAGCAATCTTCTTCATTTCTTTTTCAATTTTTGGTAAATCTTCTTCTTTAATCACTTTTCCCATTAAATCAATGTCGTAATAAAAACCCTCAGAAATTACTGGTCCTACCCAAAATAAAGCTTCTGGATATAAATGTTTAACCGCTTGTGCTAATAAATGAGCACAACTATGGTTTAAAACACTTAATTGTTCGTCTTGTTTAATATCAATCATTTTCTTTTCTCCTTTTCATAAAAAAAACGCCCTTAATTCTAAGGACGTATAAAGTACGCGGTACCACCTTAGTTCATATCAAAATGATATGCCCTTCATTGCTTTAACGCTAGCTAACGGCTTAGTATTAATAAGCTACTTACAAGTAGTAATCATATATTGTCTCAATGTGTTTACACCATCCACACATCTCTCTTTATCAACGTTATATCATCATGTCTTGATCATTGTATCTATTTAAATTTTAGTCACTCGCTTATGCTTTGTCAAGAATAAAGTCATTTTCTAAATGAATCGCTCAATAAAGCGATGCACTCGTTGATAATAATCACTCTTACTCTTTCCTTGGCAGTGTCCTACCCCGCTAATCGTAAACAATTCTTTCACACCACGATTTGCATAATAATTATCAAATACCATTTCAAATGGAACAATACTATCTTCTTCCCCATGCACAAACATGATTGGTACCATGTTTTCTTTAAGGACATTTAAACAGTCTACATCTTTCATTTTAAATCCTAATGTAGATTTAATCATTTGAGAAAATAAAGGCTCAATACTTGCAAAAGGAACTTTGTAACTCTTTTTTAATGTAAAGGCTAAAATCTCTTTTAAAGAGGTATAGCCACTATCAGCTATCACACATTGAACTTGATTTTCTTCTAATTTTCCTAAGGCAAGAACACAGGCACTTGCACCCATACTTTCACCATATAAAACAATCTTAGCATCTTCATGTTCACATCGAATTTGTTCAATCCATAAACATAAATCATCACTTTCATAATAACCCATGCTGGTATATTTCCCATCGCTTATTCCACATCCGCGATGATCAATTAAAAGGATATTGTATTCCTCTTTCTCAAATTGAATGGCTTCTTCTAACATATCATAGAAATTTGAACTATAACCATGAACAAAAATAACCCATCGATTAGATTTAGGATAATTGGCTATTTTAATTCCATGTAAGTTTAAGTCATCTTCAGATTTAATCCAAATTTCATCTGTTTTCATTTGATTATACCACTGAATAGAGGTTAACATTTCTTCTGTTTCAAGGTATGCTAGCATCTCCTCTAACCTGTTTTTTGAACGAAATACTTTTTCAAAACCACGTTTGCACACTCCATAATAAGCAAGTGCTGAGATCGATGTTAATGCGGTAACGCCAATTAATTTATTTGTATGTTTCATAAAAGACCCCTTTCATGTATATCTTTAGTTTAGCTTATTCTTTGATTATTGAAAAGCAATATCATTTATAAGGATAAGGCTTCATCTAACCAAATCTTACTACAAGCATCTGATGGCATTCTTAAATCTCCTCGTGGAGACAGGGTAACTGATCCTACTTTTGGCCCATCAGGTAAACAAGAGCGTTTAAATTGTTGAGAGAAAAATCTTCTTACAAAGACAACCAACCATTTTTTAATGGTTTCTTGATCATATAATCCTTCATAACAGTAAGTGGAAATACGATAGATTTTTACAGGTGAGTATCCAAAACGTAAGAAATAGTATAAAAAGAAATCATGTAGTTGATATGGCCCCACTAATTCTTCTGTAATTTGTGATATTTCACCATTGGTTGGCGGTAATAGCTCAGGACTTACAGGGGTATTTAACACATCACTTAAGACATCATATAAAAGTGGATACTTTTGTGCTTCATAGCCAATTAGATATCGAACGAGTGTTTTAGGAATGGAAGCATTCACCCCATACATTGACATATGGTCCCCATTATAAGTGGCCCATCCTAATGCAAGTTCAGATAAGTCTCCTGTACCGATAACTAAGCCTTGGGTTTGATTGGCAATATCCATCAACACCTGTGTGCGTTCACGTGCTTGTGAATTTTCATAGGTGACATCAAATGCATTTTGATCATGATTGATATCTGAAAAGTGTTGAAGCACACTTTCTTGAATATTGATTTCTCTTAATGTAGTTTGATAAGCATTTGATAAGGTAATCGCATTATTTTTAGTACGATTTGTAGTACCAAAACATGGCATCGTTACACAAATGATATTTTTAGAATCTAAATTTAACAATTTAAAGGCCTTTGCCACAACGACAAGCGCTAGTGCTGAATCCAAACCACCTGATAATCCAATGACTGCAGTTTTAGCCTTGGTATGGGCCAAACGTGTCGCTAAACCATGTGCTTGAATCGATAAAATTTCTTCACAGCGTGCTTCAAGTTCTTCTTTTTGTGATGGAACAAAAGGATTAAGTGAGAAATGACGCTCAAGCTTCACATCACACAGTGGCATATCAAAGTATACCTTTTGATACCCTTCATCCTCTTGAATAAAAGTAGAAGTTCTACGTCTTTCATGAATCATTCTTTCTACATCAATATCACTATAAATAATCCCTGTTTCAAATAACGTTGATTCCTTTAATAAACTACCATTTTCACAGATGATATTATGACCTGCATAGACCATATCTGTTGAACTTTCTCCACTTCCTGCATCTGCATAAAGATAAGCAGCTATTGTTTTGGCTGATTGTGAACGAATCAATTCACGACGATAAGCAGCCTTTCCAATAATCTCATCAGAGGCCGAAGCATTGGCAATCACCGTTGCCCCTGCTAGTGCATGGTTTGATGAGGGTGGAATACTCACCCAAACATCCTCACAAATTTCTACCCCTAAAACAAAACTTGGCAACTGATTGCAACAGAATAATAGACTAGAACCAAATAAAACGTCTACCCCATTAAAGTGAATCTTTCCATTTTTAATCCCTTTAACAAAATATCTACCTTCATAAAATTCTGAATAATTTGGAATATGCATTTTAGGAATCATCCCTAAAATTTCACCATGATAAATCACTGCAACACAATTATATAAAGAAGAACCGACACATAATGGCAGCCCAACACAGGCGATCATATCCAATGTTTTGGTGTCTTCCATAATTTTAATTAATGATAAAGAGGCTTGATCCAATAGTTTGCTTTGTAAAAACAAATCCCCACAGGTATAACTTGTAATCGATAATTCAGGGAAAACCAATAATTTACATCCAGAATTTGATGCCTCATGCATCATTGTTATGATATTTTCTGTATTATATTGACAATCTGCTACCCTTACTTTTGTTGTGGCACATCCTACTTTTATAAATCCATCGATCATACTTGACCTCCTTATAAACCTATCATGATTATATCATAGTCATCTAGTGAATATATAGAATAAAAATACTCATAATCATAACCACCTGTAAAACAGGTGATTTGCTCCTGCCTATAAGGCACTGATACCTACACGCCTCAAGGTGCTCGCTTTCTCTGCATTCAAGCTACTACCGCCTTTGAAACGTTACTGTCCCTTAAAGGGACATTTGTATTACTTGCTACCCTAAAAAGGGTCTTCATATTCTTTTACGCTTAACTTATCCATTGCTATATCATGATTCTCTTGTTCTCTTATATACTTTGCTATTGTTACTTCATTTAACCCTACTGTGCTACATAATATCCTTCTGTCCAAAAATGTCTGTTCCCAAATTTATATTTTAAGTTTGCATGTTTATCGAACATCATCAACGTGCTTTTTCCCTTTAGATACCCCATAAAACTCATACACTATATTTCGGTGGGGTAATCACTAATATATGTACATGATCTGGCATCATATGTCCTTCTATGCCACAAATAACCATAATATAGTTTTATCTTTTGGACAAATTCAATAACGGTACATTAAGACATTATCATATTTGGTTCATAGTGAGTAGCAAAAATATCAGCGCTCCTTTCAAAATCAATAAAATTCATGATATAATGAACAACATATAAAAATTTGAAAGGATTTATATTCCTCAGTCGTATTATAAGTGAAGATGCAATGAACTTTTTCAAAATTAACTTATTGGAGGAATTTATCATGAAAAAAATAGTAACTTTAGGACTTGTCACAGTACTGATGCTCATAATGGGCGTGACAGCATTTGCAGCAGCACCAACTTTTGGAACAAGCTGTGCGGATGCACACGTTAGTAGTGTATGTGACAACTTCGGCAGATACACAAACTTCATCGATGAAGATGATAATGGTATCAACGACAATATTGGCAATGACAATGGGTGCTATTTTGTTGACGAGGATAGCGATGGCACTTGTGACAATGCTGTCACGAGACAAGGAACGCAAAAATCAATGTATAATGATGGAAAATGTAGAAATAGAAACTAAATAAAAGGAGCAAACTATGCGAGATGAGCAGGACTTAATACAGACCATAGAAAAGTACGCCGATACAGTGAAGCGTATATGTGTGGTCTACCTCAAAAATTCATCAGATACAGAAGATATATTTCAAAATGTATTTTTGAAATATATGCGTAACTCTGCTCATTTTCAGTCCGAAGAACACAAAAAAGCCTTTTTCATTCGGATAACCATCAATGAATGTAAGGACTTATTAAAGAGCTTTTTTAGAAAAAACACGGTTAGTATAGACGAAGTAGGCGAAATAGTTGCACCGTCTTATTTTGATGAAAATGCATATGTAAGGCAAGCGGTTTTGAAGTTACCAGAGAATTATAGAGTGGTGATTTATCTACATTATTTTGAGGGTTATTCGGCAGTGGAAATTGGGAAAATGCTCACAAAAAATGTAAACACAGTCTATACCCTTATGGCTAGAGGACGAGAAATGCTAAAAGAATCTTTAGGAGGTGACATGCATGCATGATAAAATTAATAATGCTTTCTCAGATGTTCATGCAGAAGAAAGTCTAAAAATCCAAACGATTGATAAGCTAAGCTCTAAAAGTAAGAAAAGAATACCACTTAGTTATAAGCTTATACCTATAATGGCTGTGATTGCTCTTTTTCTTATATCAAACCTTTATTTCACACCAGTATCATATATTAGTATAGACATCAATCCATCTATTGAACTTAAAATCAATCGTTTTGACAGGGTAATTGATGTTGTAGCGAAGAATGAAGATGCAGAGGAAATTGTAAATGCCATCAATCTCAAAAATATGAACTATATTAATGCCTTGGAAACTTTAAAATCAAACAACAGCTTTGAAAGTTTTGCAGATAGCTATACCGAAATCACAGTTATTTCAAATAATAACAGTAATACTGATACAATAATAAACAACATTCAAAATTGCAATTTCTATGGTGAAAATGTGCAGTGTTATCATGGAAACAGCGAACTGAAAAAGGAAGCTTGCGAATGTAATGTTTCCTTTGGTAAATATAGAGCATATCTAGAACTACTAGCTGTAAATCAAGATGTATCATTAGATGAGATCAGTGCCTTATCAATGGCAGAAATTAGAAATATGATTGATGATTATACCGAGGCAGGGCACCAAAGGGGCCTCAGATACAATGATAGCAGACATGGGCAATAATAAAGTAGAGAAATAATTACTAAATTGAAAACCCTTTAATTGGTTTGTTTTAAACCAATTAAAGGGTTTTTCTTTATTCTTGTATTAAAGATTGAATCGCATCTATCACACTGCTTAGTTCATCCTTATGTTCTTCCACTTGTTCAATAAAAGATTTTGTCTTATCAATAATACTACTCAAATCAATGCTTCCATCTTCTTCATCTCGTGGAATAAAACCTTCAAAAACAGTAATAGAATCGCTATTTAAGAATTCTTCATAAACTTCTGGATGTTCTAAAATTAATGTCTTTACATCCTCAGCATCATAATCACCAATACATTGGATAAAGGTTGTAAAAGCTTCTAAATCATCACCTATTTCATCAATATCGATATCTTTAGCTAAAGTATAGACATCCCCTGCTTTATCATACATATCAGAAATGCTCAAATCTTCGCTTTGACTTGTACAACCACACAACATGATAGCAATCATTAAAACACATACTATTTTTTTCATCATCGCACCCCTATTTATTTTATAAGTTCATCTAATTGCGTACAAACAATTTGATATCGATTTTTATAGTCTTGTAGTTTTGTCTTTTCTGCTTCAACTTTTTCAAGGGATGCCTTCTTCACAAAGTTTTCATTTGAAAGCATTTTTTCACCACGATTGATTTCATTTTCTAAGCTGCCTTTTTCTTTGGTTAACTTCGCGATTTCTTCTTCTACATTAACCACTTGTGACATCGCTAAAGCCAATGAACCTGTAGCAATCGGTCTTACAACCAATTCTTCATTGATAGCATCTACCAGTTTTGCCTTACACATCTTATGTAAGATGGCGGCAACATTATCACTAATCACTTGTTTATTTTGATTTGCATCAAGGACCATTACATCTAATTCAAAAGATGGTTTAATATCATTTTCTACTTTTAATTGACGAATAACTGAAATCATTTCAATTAAAGCATTCACATCATCTGCTTCATCTAAGTTCACATCAGTTAAAGGTTTAGGCCATTGACTTACGCAAATTGAATCTGATGTTTGATACAAGGCTTGATAGATTTCTTCGGTTACAAATGGCATGAATGGGTGTAACAAACGAATGATAGCTCCTAATACATAAATAAGGGTTGTGCGAGTTTGATTTTGTAGTTTTTCATCCTCACTATTTAATCCCGATTTACTAAATTCAATATACCAACTACAGAAATCATCCCATACAAAGCTGTATAATTCATTTCCTACAAGGGCAAATTCATATTTATCCATATTGTTTTCAATACTTGCTAAGGTATCATTTAAACGTTTGATAATCCATTGATCACTCATTGAACACTCACTAAAGTCAAAATGTTGACGATCAAAGTCTTCTGGTATATTCATCATTACATAACGTGAAGCATTCCAAATTTTATTAATAAAGTTCCATGATGATTCCACTTTATCTGGGATATAACGCATATCCTGTCCTGGTGTTGAATTGGTTGTTAAGAAGAAGCGAAGGGCATCTACACCATATTCTTGTATGACATCCATTGGATCGACACCATTGCCTAAAGATTTACTCATTTTCTTCCCTTGTGGATCACGAATTAATCCATGGATTAATACATGTTTAAATGGATAACTATCTGTAAAATGACGGGCTTGAAAAGCCATACGTGCTACCCAGAAGAAAATAATATCATAGCCTGTCACCAAGACATCATTAGGATAATAACGTGCTAAGTCTTCTGTTTCATTTGGCCAACCTAAAGTTGAGAATGGCCATAATGCACTTGAAAACCAAGTATCTAATACATCTTCATCTTGAGTGTAATCTTCAATATTTTCAGGAGGTGTTAAGCCTACATAGATTTCATTGGTTTCTTTATGATACCAAGCAGGAATACGATGACCCCACCATAATTGTCTTGAAATACACCAATCTTCAATATTTTCTAACCATTGATTAAATGTTTTTTCAAAACGATTTGGGAAGAATTCAATTTTTGTCGCTTCATCCTGTTGTGCATCTAATACATCTTGAGCCAATGGTTTCATTTTAACAAACCATTGTTTAGATAAATAAGGTTCAACAATGACATCGGTTCTTTCTGAATGTCCTACTTGATGCATATGTTTTTCTATTGAAATAAGATTCCCTTCATCTTCAATTCGTTTAACCAATTGTTTACGACATTCAAAACGATCTAATCCTTCAAATTCACCTGCTAATTCATTCATTGTTCCATCAGGATTCATACAAATGATTTTATCTAGTTTATATTTTTCAGCAATACTAAAGTCATTAGGGTCATGAGCTGGTGTACATTTCATTGCCCCTGTTCCAAATTCAATATCAATGTAGTCATCGGTAATGATTGGAAGGACATCTCCATTTGCAGGATTGATAACATGTAATCCTTGAATATGTGTATAACGTTCATCATCTGGATGAACAACCACGCATACATCCCCAAACATAGTTTCAGGACGTGTAGTCGCTACTTGAATTTCTTCCTTAGTTTCTTGAACGATATATTTGAAGGTATAAAATGCGCCTTCTACCTCTTTATGGATAACTTCAATATTACTTAAAGCCGTTTTAGCTTTTGTATCCCAGTTAATAATGCGCTCCCCTTGATAAATTAAGCCTTCATTATAAAGCTGTACAAAAACCTTGGTAACTGCTTGAGATAACCCTTCATCAAGGGTAAAACGTTCACGAGAATAATCAAGGGATAATCCCATTTTAGCCCATTGTTCACGAATATGGGTAGCATATTCTTCTTTCCATTGCCAAGCATGTTCTAAGAAGGCCTCACGTCCAATATCATAACGTGAAATACCATTTTGTTTAAGTCTTTCATCTACTTTCGCTTGGGTAGCAATTCCCGCATGATCCATCCCTGATAGCCACAGCATATCATAGCCTTGTAAACGTTTATAGCGTGAAATAATATCTTGTAATGTCGTATCCCACGCATGACCTAAGTGTAGTTTTCCTGTTACATTAGGCGGAGGGATCACAATGGTAAAAGGATCTTTTGTTTTGTCTCCTGCTGTAAAATAGCCTTTACTCACCCACTGTTGATAATGCGTTGATTCTGTTTCTAAATGATTATACTTACTATTTAATTCTTTCATCTTGTTCTCCTCAAATAAAAAACGTCCTAATAAGGACGTATATTACGCGGTACCACCTTAATTCATACTCCAAAAGAATATGCACTTAAACACTTAACGCGTGTAACGAATTTTCCTATTTACTTAGAAAATTAACTCCTAGACTACATTCACTGTTTGTACGTTTCCCTTGCACCTATTTGGAAAATCTCTTGATGTCACCAATCAGTTACTACCTTCTATTCTTCGTTTCTGTAATTCATTATACAAAGATTATTTATAAATATCAATCTTATAAAATATATTTATTTAAGAAATGGCCTACGCCACCCTCATTATTGGAAATGGTTTCATATTTAGATACCGCTTTCGCATCTTGGGTCCCATTGCTTACACAAACCCCTACAAAGCTTTCCAACATTTCTAAGTCATTGGTTGTATCGCCAAAACATAACACTTCTTTCGCTGAAATACCTAATCCTTTAATTAATTTATGAATCCCAAAAGCCTTAGATAATTCAGGATGCACACATTCTAATAAAACAGGAGATGAGGCAAATATACGATATTGACTACTTTGTAAAGCATAAGCATGAGTCAATACACTTTGTTGATAATCAGCTTCCATGATCAGCAATACTTTTGGATAACTTTTTTCAATCTTAGAAAAATCTGTCAGCTTATAATTTAACTTATGTAAAGTAGCTTGTTTTTTCATTCTAGGCAAGACCTTATTAGTCAACAGCGTAGTCCCCTCATATGCAGTTACAGCTAAATCTAAATCACCATATAACTTAGCAATAGAGCGTACAACTTGTGGCTCTAACACGTTGTATTGGTCTAATTGACCAGTTGACATATGATACACTTCTGCTCCATTTGAGCCGATAATAAAATCAATGTTTTGCGAAAGATCCCATGATATCATTAACTCTAAAACTGCAGCTACAGGCCTTCCGGTAGAAATCCCGAAATAGATTCCTTTATCTTTTAATTTTTTGATTGCTTCTACATTTAGTAATGGACATTGTTTTTCATCATCTAATAATGTCCCATCTACATCGGTTAAAACGATTTTAATCTTTTCCATTTTCTATCTCCCCTATGACTTCGCCAAGAAGTTTTCTTTCCTCTTTATTTAATTGCTTTTTATCTAATAAATCTTTACGATTTAAGTAGGTTATTTTTAACGATTCTTTCAATCGATGTTTGCGAATATTTTCATGGTGACCACTTAATAATACATCAGGCACTGCCATATCTTCATAAACTTGTGGTTTTGTATAGTGAGAGTGTTCCAACAAATCTTCTTCAAATGATTCATAGGCATGACTTTCCATTTTTATAACGCCCTCAAGCAAACGGATAATCGCATCACTTATCACCATACTTGCTAATTCTCCGCCTGTTAAAATATAATCCCCAATACTTACTTCCTCATCAATATAACTTCTAATACGCTCATCAATACCTTCATAATGGCCACAGATAAAGACAAGTTCTTCCTCCTGAGCCCATTTTTTAGCCATGGATTGATTAAAGACCCTTCCTCGAGGCCCCATTAATAATACTTTGGCATCATGCGATTGATGATCTTTTAATGCATCCAAAACAGGTTGGGCCATCATCACCATACCGCTTCCTCCACCAAAGGGAGTGTCATCCACTTGTTGATGTTTTTTTATACTATAATCACGAATTTGTATAGCTTCAACACTTACTAAACCCTTATCAATCGCTCTTTTAATAATCGAGGTTGAGCAAAATCCATCAAACATTTCTGGAAATAAGGGTAAAATTTTA
>JAWXUG010000044.1:0-10929 GCA_044432885.1 Erysipelotrichaceae bacterium
ATCTCTTACCAAATCAAGTATTTCCTGTTTTTTCATATTAATATTTATCCTTTACTATATTTTATAACTTTTTTTACATTTTCGCTATCTATTTCTACATAAAATTTATCGATATTTTTATGACATGGGGTAATTCAATATCTTTATAATCTATATTTAGAAGTTCATCAATAACACTTTTAGAAAACCGATACTTTAGAATTTTTGCTGGGTTTCCGCCTACAATCGCATATGGTGGAACATTTTTTGTAACGACTGAACCTGCAGCAATTATAGCACCCTGTCCTATCTCTATACCCGACATAATAATTGCATTTAGCCCAATCCATACATCATCATGAACTAAGATATTTCCCTTCGAACACACCTCTGGAACAGTACTTTTAAGGCATTTCGTTTTAAATGGAAATGTTGATAAATGATTAATCGGGTGATCACAACATAGCATAAAAACTACACCTTCTACAATACTACAAAAACTTCCTATATACAACATAGAAGGATTATCATATGTCAATACTTTTAAAGGACCGTAGCTGAAATTTCCTACCTTAACACAATTTATATTAAAAAAATTTTGTGGTATCACCCCATTATGAACATTGTTTTTTCTCCATTGCCTCAAAAATTTAATTTTCAAAAAAATCCTTTTAATTCTTGAAATCATATTCCCCCCCATAGATAGTATCATCTTTATATAATTATTTGTTCTTTTCAATAAACTCGTTAAAAGTTTGTAATTGCTGATCCTTTAACGATACGCAAACCTCTTCTTCCATCTTTTTCCATGGAATACTTAATGTTTCATCATTGTATACGATTCCCGTGTCACTATTTTTATCATAATCATTGACACAACAATACAACACCATAGCTTTTTCACTCAACACTTGGAACCCATGAGCAAATCCCGCTGGAATAACAAAAGTTAGTCCATCTTTTTCATTTAATACAATGGTTTCAAATGTCCCAAATGTTGGTGAATCTTTTCTTAAATCTACAGCAACATCGAGTATTTCTCCTTGTAAAACACTAATGTATTTATCTTGTGGATGATTTGTTTGAAAATGTAATCCTCTAATGACATTCTTCTTTGAAGTTGTAACGAATACCTCACTCATTACTTTATCTTCATAGACATCTTGTTGAATAAAGACTTTTTCAAAACTCCCTCGATCATCACTCATATTAAAGTTTTCTATCAGTAATAATCCTTCAATGTTTAATTTATTAATCTTCATTTTGCACCTCAATTTGCGACAAAAGATCTCTAATACCTTCATCAAAAGATATCTGATATTTGTAGCCTAGCTCTATTTCAATTTGTTTTAAATCAAATAATGAATAATCAATCCTATGACCTGTTTCTTTTACAACACCAAAATTGATTTTAAATTCAGGATTAACAATCATTTGTATCTTTTCAATATATTCTTTCAATGTTTTGACTTCTCCATTACCAATATAATACTCGTTACTGCTAATTCCTTTTTCAAAGAGTTGAATAAACATATTTGCTGCATCTTTAATATGGATAACATCATATGCTTGTAATCCTGAAGAGAAATCTCCTTCTTTTTGTTGTGCCATTTGTCTAATGCAGTAATGAATAAATCTTGGACTATCAATATCTCCTCCATAGGTGTTGGAAATAATACCTGAAACAAAATCAATTCTTTCTTGTTTAGCTAATTTTTTTATCATTGCGTGTGCATAAAATTTACTCAATGCATACATCGATGATGTGCCAGGCAAATGCTGACTTAGTTCATTCATCATTTCATATTCAAATATGCTTGCTGCATAAATTATTCTTTTGCAATTTACTTTTTTTGCCATTTCAACGACATGATAATCCTGTTTAATATTCTTGATTTGCGTTAAATAATCTTCCCTTTTTTCACCATAGGCGCCATCCCATGCAAAGTGAAAAATGCCATCAATAGATGGACTAATAAAATGTTCAATATCTACTATTTCCTTAGATAAATCATATTGTATATAATTAATATTTTCATGATCAATTGGCTTTTTGTTTGACCTAATCAGTGCATAAACAAAATAGCCATGCTCTATTAATTGAACAATCAATTGTTGTCCTAAGTAGCCATTTGCTCCAGTTACGATCACTTTTTTCATAGCTTACCTAAATATTCTTTAATTTGTTGGTTAGTTATATGCCATTTATCTATTTCTTTAACCCATTCTACCGTTTTTTCAACAGCAATTTCTACATTCCACTTTGGCTGCCAATTTAATTGTTGATTAGCTTTATCAATAGATAGCATCAAAAAATTAGCTTCGTGCGGGCCATTATAATCTGTTGCTTGCCAACAAGCATTTTGACCCCACTTTTGACAAAAAATATCACATAGTTTACCCGTAGTAATACAATCATCTATATTAGGTCCTATATTATAATTGGAAGCTAAACTTTTATCTTGATATTGTTTCATCGCTATCAATAAATAAAACATATCTGCCTCTAATACGTGCTGATAAGGCCTGATTGAATTAGGATTTCTTAAAACGATTGGTTCATTTTGTTGCGTGAATTTAATGCAATCTGGAATAATGCGATTGATTGAAAAATCACCACCACCAATAACATTACCAGCACGACAAGTTGAAACTGCTATATTTTCCAAAAAAGAATGAATGTAGCTTGATGTCACCAGTTCTGAACATGATTTGCTATTTGAATATGGATCAAATCCATCTAAATAATCTTCTTCTTTATAACGATAACTTTCTTGTTCTATATTTTTATATACCTTATCTGTTGTCACGTTCACAAAAGATTTCACACTCGAACATAATCTTACACATTCACATACATTCACAGTCCCCATTACGTTAACATCATAGGTGTGTACTGGGTTATTATAAGAATCAATAACTAAAGGCTGCGCTGCTAAATGCAAGACAATTTCTGGTTGAAATTGTTCAAATATAGTTTTTACTTCTTCAAGATTTCGAATATCACATAGATGCGATTCCATTTTATTCGCTAAGTCCAACTCATCGAATAAATTCTTTTCACTTGTTGGTTCTAAAGCAACCCCACAAATATCTGCTTCTAGATATTTTAATATCGCACACAACCAACTTCCTTTAAATCCAGTATGGCCTGTCACTAAGACGCGTTTATTTTTATAAAATGATTGTAGATTCATACTACCATACCATCCAAGGTGCCTTATTTTCCCTAATAAGTTTTTCTAATAATTCTTTATCTCTTAATGTATCCATGCATTGCCAAAATCCTTCATGCTTATAAGAATGAAGTTTCCCTTGTTTAGCCAATTGTTCTAACGGTTCTTTTTCAAAGGTCATTTCATCCCCTTGAATATAGTCAAAGACTTCAGGATTACAAACCATGAAGCCTCCATTAATCCATCCACCATCTTCTTTATTTTTTTCAGCAAATGAAGATACAGTACCACTTTCTTCTATTTCTAATACACCAAAACGACCTCCAGGCTGAATTGCTGTCATCGTAACAGTAGCTTTGCTTTGTTGATGCTCATTAATGAGTTTGGTTAGATTTACATCACTTAATCCATCTCCATAAGTCAATAAAAATGACTCATTTTGAATATGCTCTTGGATTCTTTTTATACGACCACCTGTCATCGTATTTAAACCTGTATTCACACAAGTTATCTTCCATTTTTCAGAATTGTTACTATGAAAGGCTAAATCATTATTTTCTAAGTCGAAGGTCATATCCGATGTATGCAAATAATAGTTTGCAAAAAACTCCTTAATTTTATAATCTTTATATCCACCACAGATAATAAAATCGTTAAAACCAAAACTACTGTAATATTTCATAATATGCCACATAATGGGCATACCATCAATTTCAATCATTGGTTTAGGTTTTAAATGTGATTCCTCACTTATTCTTGTCCCTAGCCCACCGGCTAAAATAACTACCTTCATACAACACCTCCATTTGATTAACTATTTAAATAAATCTAATTTTAATAATAAAGACTTCATTTCTTCTACATCTAATCGTTCTGTATTATGAGAATTATATTCGTCTGATATTTCTATTTTTTTACTTCCCTTATCAACATACTTTTCATAATTTAAATCTCTATTATCTGCAGGGATTCTAAAGTAATCACCCATATCTTCTGCTTTTACCATATCTTCTTTTGTCACTAGAACTTCATACAGCTTTTCACCATGTCTTGTCCCAATATAAGTGATGTCTTCTTTTTTATTCTTTAAACTATAAATAGCTTTGGCTAATACATCAATGGTTGCAGCAGGTGCTTTTTGAACAAATAAATCGCCTTGTTGTCCATGCTCAAATGCATACAATACTAAATCTACTGCATCATCTAATGTCATCATAAATCTTGTCATATCTGGGTTAGTAATTGTAACTGGCATATTGTTCGCAATTTGTTCGCAGAATAAAGGAATTACACTTCCTCTTGATGCCATAACATTTCCGTATCTTGTTAAACATACAACAGTATCATCTTTTTCTAATTGCCTTGAACGTGCAACTACGTTTTTCTCCATTAACGCTTTCGTCATTCCCATCGCATTGATTGGGTAAGCCGCTTTATCTGTACTTAAGAAAATCGCTTTTTTTACATTATTATTTACGCATGCACTAACTACGTTATCTGAGCCAACAACATTTGTTTTTACAGCTTCCATTGGATAAAATTCACATGATGGTACTTGTTTTAGTGCAGCTGCATGAAATACGTAATCCACACCTTTAAACGCATATACTAATGAGTTGTAATCTCGTACATCTCCAATATAAAATTTAAGTTTCCCAGCAAACTCTGGGTACTTTGCATGATATTCATGTCGCATATCATCTTGTTTCTTTTCATCACGTGAAAAAATGCGAATTTCTTTAATATCACTTGTTAAAAACCTTTCAGCTACTGCGTTCCCAAAAGATCCTGTTCCACCTGTTATTAACAATACCTTATTTTTAAACATATTTTATCCTCTTTTTCTTTATTATTTTATCATTTTAATGATAAAAAACCTATATTTTCTTTGTATTGTATATATCCGCGTAAGAATGGTACATCTTCTCCTTATTTGCTGGAGATATAATTTCCTCATAACATTTGTCAGCTTTAATGAAAGTCACGATTTGATTTAAATCGTATTTTCTTGCACATTCTCCATACCCAAGAATCGTTTCCTCATTTCCTCCGCTTTGATAACCCAGCACTCTCAAGCCACAACTCACTGCTTCTAGATTAACTGTTGGATAATTGTCCTCTAATGTTAAATTAATTAGAAAATGAGAATTTGAATACCATTTTCTTTGTTCATCTAATGATTTGGTCTTTTCAACACCTATAATACCATGGTGTGATAATTGTTTTTTTTGTTTTATATTTACACCAATCATTACAATCACAAAATCATCTGTTATTAATTTTGAAAGCTTGATATATTCATCATATCCTTTTTGTTTTGTCCAAACTCCAGCTACTGCTAATAATATTTTCTTTCCATTTGTTTCTTTAAATTCAAAATTGCTCGAATCTTTATAAAAGTCCTTAAAATCTACACCATTATTGATAACACAACATGGTATATCTTTGAAAAAGGATTGTGTCACTTCTTCCTTTAACCATCTAGAAGGCGTAACAAGCGTCAGGTTTTTATTCGATGTAAACAACGCTTTTTTTAAAGCATAATTATTTCTGCTATTAGACAATATTCTGTATGGATACACATTACGATATTCACATTCATGACACCCATCAATCCACTTATTGCATTGGTTATATTGATAATTCGAGCAAAATCCTGCGAAAGACCAACAATCATGCAATGTCCAGACAATTTTTATCGTTGTTTGGTTTAAATATTCAAACAACATTTGATAATTTAGGTAAAATCCATGAATATTGTGCAAATGAATTATATCTGGATTTTCTGCCTTTATTTTATCTATTACAACTTTTGTGTTTTCTTTACTATGTAACCCATGGGTATCGAACATCAATGACGGGATAGCATCTTTTATCACACGTTTTAACTTATATAAATCAATCACCGTATCATGATCAACCTCTACATTAAACTTGGGATGATTTCTACCTACAACAACGATAGATTCGTGCCCCTCTTCCAGCAATTGTGTATGGATACACTCAACAATACGACCTGTACTTCCAAGCCCATAAACCGAATTAATATGTATTATCTTCATCTTTTATCTCCATTGTTTGTTTAAAAAAGGATACATGATCTAAAACCATTTGTTCAATTGTATTTGTTGCAATCGCTTTTATTGTTTCTTGTCGATACTTTTCTAATTGCACTTCATTATTTATCATGGCATTTAATTTTAATTTTAAATCTTCTATATCCTTACATTTAAATAATTGTCCACATTCATATTCATCCATAAAATACTTTGCTGCTACGCAATTATCTGAAGATAATATAGGCAAATTAAAAGATAGTGCTTCATTTATCACCAAGCCCCAAATATCTTCTCTTGTAGGGAATACAAATAAGTCAGCCTGTTTATAATAACGACTTAATTCTTCTTTTTTCATAAAATCAATAAAATGAACATTGTTTACATGATACTTTGCCATCAAATCTTTCAACTCTTGTGTTGCACTTCCCCCTACAATATTACATTGAACATTAGGGAAATCTGCCATAGCTTGAATAAGTAAATCATACCCCTTTCTATGAACAATTTGTCCAACAGATAAGATAGTAAATTTATCATTGTTTTTGCACCCAGATGTAGCATTTTGAATTAAATCTTGCTGCGTCAATGATGTGAAAGTAAAAGGATAAATTTTCTCTTTTTTTCCACCATAGTAAATAAAATAATCATCTGTATATTTACTGCTACTCAAAAAATAATCAGCTTTATCGAATTCATGTTTGATTATTTTTTTTATGATTCCCGTTTTCCCAGGAATACCACCATCTGCCTCCAACACTAATGGCAAATGATAAAAATTAGCTAGCCTTGAAACAGCCATGCCATACAATCTTGTATAGGTAGAATTAAATACATAATCAAAATCTGATTCTTTCATTAATCTATTTAAATATAATAGTCGCTGTAATTTATTTGGCATCGTTTGAAGATTCACGATTTTTACCTTTGAAGTATCTTCTTTAAACCATTTTTCATTTCTTTCATCGTCTCTCAGTGACTCATAAACAACAGTGATGTCACAATAACTAGCCAACTTATCATAAAAGTCGCTTCTATAAGGTGCAGGATAACTTGTATGCCACAATATTTTAATTTTTCTCATCATACCCTCCGTTATTCTGTCAAAGCAATTGTCAGTAGACTCTTTTAAATTCTTCACTAATACTGTATCATATTTATGGAGGTTTTTATGAATAAAAGAAGAAGAAGAACACAAGATAGTTTCATCCTTTTAATAAATTTTATTTTAATCTTTGTCCTTGCAATTATTTTTTATTATGGATGGCATCTATATTATAGGAATATTGTATACTTCTATCAAAAAGGAAATTGGTTATTACTTGCTGTTTTCTCAGTTAGCTTTATTTGTTTTAACCAACTTTATGGAGGTTTCAAATTAGGACTTTCACGAATGGCGGATTTAATCTTTTCTCAGATTTTATCTTTAATATTTGCTAATTTAATCATTTATATCATTGCTTGTTTTGTTGATAAATCCTTTATTTCAATTATAGGGTTCTGTTATTTGTTATTGGTTGAAATCATTGTTATTGTCCTTTTTAATATACTATGTAATCAAATAATCTATCATTTATTTCCTGCTAAAAAAACCATCATTATATATGAAGACCAGTCTTTAAATCTACAAAGAAAATTAAGTGTCTATCATAAAAATGTATTTGATATACAAGCAGTTTGCTCTATAAATGAAATAGATATTAATAAAGTGTTTGATGAATATGAATGTATTTTAATTGCTCAACTTTCAATAGAGAAACGTAAATATATGCTACAAAAAGCCTATGAGCAAAATATTTCACTTTTCGAAATCCCTTCTATTTATGATGTTTTAATGAACAGTGCTTCGATTACTCATATTATCGATACACCTATTTTTATGGTCAACAATTTTGGCCCTAATCAAATTTCAAAAATATTGAAACGTACCTTTGATATAGTTTTTTCCTTAAGTATGTTGATAATAGCTAGTCCTATTATGTTACTTGTGGCCTTTGCAATTAAACTAGGAGATGGCGGACCTGCTATCTATAAACAAACGCGTCTCACGCTTCATGGGAAAACCTTTGAAGTGCTAAAATTTCGTAGTATGCGTATAGATGCTGAAAAAGATGGTAAAGCGCAATTAGCAAAAGAAAAAGATACACGCATTACGCCTGTGGGCAACATTATTAGGATGATGCGCATTGATGAACTTCCTCAGCTTATTAATATCTTGTTAGGTGATATGTCTGTGGTAGGACCAAGACCTGAACGTCCTGAAATTGTTAAAGAAAATATTGATGAACTCCCTGAATTTAATTATCGCTTAAAAGTAAAAGCCGGACTAACGGGGTATGCTCAAATATACGGCAAATATAATACCACTTTAAAGGACAAGTTATTATTAGATCTAATGTATATAGAAAATTATTCTTTTTTCTTAGATATAAAATTAGTATTAATGACAGTTAAAATAATTTTTATTAAAGATAGTACAGAAGGCGTATAATATTTCTTCCCTAAATTCAAAAGTGTCACTCGCTAGTAAAGGAGTAGTTTATTTTTGGATTTTTTAAAAAAGGAGATCTCACTTTAAGTGAAGTCTCCTTTTTCTTAATAACTATCCTTATAATAAAATATAATTTCCATATCAGGATTTAATCCATAATATTCTTTAAATGTTTCCATATGATAAGTATCCCATTCTTCCACATCTGCAGAGTGGATAGACATAATCGGCATTCTCACAATCCATGCTTGTGTTTCATCTGGATTGTTTTTATAATATTCAATTTGAGCCATTCTTTCGATATTGATTTGATTAACAAGTGCATAGCGTTCAACATAACTATGTACAAAATACAGATTTAAGCAAAGCGCCATAGCTATTATCATAAAACTATATACCTTATTTAATTTCAAATGTCCTATGATGATCGTGATTATAATAATCAATAAATACACTGTAAACAAACTATTTCTAGATCCTACAACAGGGGAAATCAACATAGAACCATTTCCAATACCAGCAGCTATCAACACAGTATAAACTGTCCATTGATATGTATCCTCTAAAAGTGTAAACAAATAAAAATAACCCGCAACCATACATACTAATAAAATCGTTGTTATCCAAAATGTTGCTGAAACATCTGTGTCGAAAAAACACCTTAAATATTCAACATTACTAAACGCATATAAATAAGCACTTACACTTTGAAATAGGCTGAACAAATAAACAATTATTAGAGGTATTTTTATTTTTATATCTCTTACTTTTTGCATTACAAACACAAGGGTACACAAGCTTAACACCATAATCAAATATTTATTATCCAATAAAGTATATTGCATAAAATTCGGCCAATTTACACAAATTTTCTCAATCATATTCATTTGAGTCCACTCTGTATAATCACTTAATCTTGCAGCAGCACCTGGAGAAATGCGCAATAAAATTAACCCGATTAAAGAGATAGCAGTTAATCCTACGTATACCTTTTTCTGCTTTCTGTAATGTAAATGAATATACACTAAAACACTTGCGTTAACCAACAAAACAATGACGGCTGCATTTTCAACCATCATCGAACCAACAAAGTTAACAATGCCAATTACTACAATTTTCCATTTCCTTAAAGGTTGTCCTTGTAATGAAGTTTGATAAAGAAATAAAATAAGAACAATAATAAACAAGGCAATTGTATAATTTGATGTTCCCATAATCCATGTATAAGTTTCCATTCTTAATTGATCTTTTACACTTAACATTAAAAAGAAAATCACCAGCAATTGGATAACCCAGTTCTTCTTTGATTTGCAAATTTCATACATGAGCACCAATAAACCACTAAATAAACATGCATTTAAAACATTCCAGAAAGCTTTGTGATTGGTTAAAATAAACCCTAACAGTTCACTAAAAAAACGCCCTGACCAGCCATTATAAAACTCAAAAGCTGTAAGGATAGGATTTTGTTTCAACCCATTAATAGCATAACCCCAATCATCCCCTGCTAAGGGTGAAACTGTACTAATATATAAAAATAAACTAAACATAATAAGTGCTCCTGCACCAATTGCCAATTTTCTTTTCATTTTAACTCCAATCTAATAGAATCATCACATTTTCTCTATTATACCTTATTCTTTTAATTTCTAACAATATCTTACAAGTAAATCATATATATTTCTAATCAATAATAGATAATTCATTTAATGCATGTTACAATTTATCCATGGTTATTTTAATTAAACTTTTAAAACTTAGTCTCGCATTTATCTACCCGCTAATTTTGGTAGTTTGTTTTTATATGTTGTATAAACATCATTTATATCATTCAACGATCAAAAAACACTATCTCAAGATTATCAGAAACACACTTATTATTTTAGGAGTTGGTACGATTGCAATCTTATTGTTTTTTTATTTTGAAAACACCATCTACACCTATGACTACTCTGGACATTGGTATCGCTACATTTTCTTAGATGCAAAATATTCAAATCCTTTAGATATTCTACAAAAAGTATATCAATCAATGAACTATGATGAATATAGTTTTTTGCCAGCCCTATTTCAATTAGGCTTTGCACTTATTTCACATCAGTATACTTTTTTTGTATGGTCATGTTTTGTCGCTTTTTTATTACCAAGTGTCGTTTTATTACAAATTCTATATTTTAAATACTTTAAAAATAATAGTTATTTACCTATTCTTTTATTTATCATTTTT
>JAWXUG010000045.1:0-10846 GCA_044432885.1 Erysipelotrichaceae bacterium
TGTGAAAAGTGGGAATTAATGAAGCCTTTAACTGAGGACCAAGACGTGTATCCAATGTGGGTGGCAGATATGGAACTTCCAGTATGTGATGAGGTTATTGAGGCAATTTCAAAGCGCTTGAAATGTCCGATTTTTGGCTATACGATGCCCAAGCAATCCTTATATGATTCAATATGCGAGTGGCACAATAGACGTTATGATTATGGTATGGATGAGAGCGATATTTGTTTTTCCACAAGTGTTCTTTCAACGCTGTCATTGATGCTAAGAATGTTTACTGAAAAGGGAGATAAGGTCATTGTGCCAACTCCTCATTATTATCAATTCTGTAAAAAGATTAAAATGGCAGAACGCGAGGTATTAGCAGTTCCACTGAAATGTAAGGCTCATCGTTATGTTTTTGATTTTGAAGAATTAGAAAAAGTGGTGGATGATCAAACAAAGTTATTAATATTATGTAATCCACACAATCCATCAGGAACGATTTATACGAAGGAGGAATTAGAAGAAGTTTCGGATTTCTGCCAGAAACATAAGTTAATGATTTTTTCTGATGAAATTCATATGGATGTTGTGTTTCATCAACAAAAAATCATTCCATTTATGACGATAAGTGACTACGCTAAAAACCATACAATCAGTGCGATTTCTATTAGTAAAACCTTTAATTTAGCAGGTATGAAGATTTCTTGTGCGATCATTAAAAACCCAAGTATAAGAGAAGCTTTTAAGGTGCAAGCTTCAAGTCATGGGATGGCATCAATTAATTTATTAGCTTATGAAGCGATGGAAGCAAGTTATCGACATGGAGACGCTTGGCTAGAGGAGGCATTAAACTATATTGAACACAATCGTCAATATGCTGTATCTTTTATTGAAAAGGATATCCCATCACTTAAGACACATCTAAGTGATGCAACTTACTTTTTGTGGGTTGATTTTAGAGAAAGTGGATTGCCTACTCATCAATTAAAGGAAATTTTGCTGAAGGAAGCTAAGGTGCTTATTAGTGATGGTAGTGAATTTCACAAGGAGTATATTGGGTTTGTGCGTTTTAATTTAAGTTGTCCAAAACAAGCAGTAGTGGATGTGTTTAACCGTATAAAAGTAGTGGTGGATCAATATCAAAAAAGATAAGAGAGGGGATGCAAAATGTTTAAAAATGCAGATCGATGCAATACAAACTGTGTGAAATGGGATGTGCTGCATAAAAAAATGAAACGTGATGATGTGATTCCAATGTGGATTGCAGACATGGAGTTTGCAGTACCAGAAGTGGTTAATCAAGCTATCATCGAACGGATGAAATCACCGGTATATGGGTACACAATGGAAACGCCAGGTTTAAGAGAAGTGGTATGTGAATGGCATAATCGCCGTTATGATTATGGGATGAAACCTGAATCAATCTGTTTTACCAATGGGGTATTATCCGCTTTATCTACCATGATTAATATGTGTAGTAATGAAGGGGATAAAATTATCTTACCTCGCCCTTACTATCCTAACTTTGAATATACAATTAATGATAATAAGCGAGAAGTGTTATCACTTCCGATGAAATGTATCGAACAAAGGTATATCATTGATTTTGATGAATTAGAAAAAGTGATCGATGAGCGTTGTAAGATATTTATTTTATGCAACCCACACAATCCTTCAGGTACAGTTTACACCAAAGAGGAAGTCGGACAGATTGCAGCATTTTGCGAACGTCATCAACTATTGATTTTTAGTGATGAGGTGCATATCGACTTTGTATTTAATCAGCAGACTGTATTTCCAATTATGCATGTGAGCGAATATGCTAAAAACCATACTATTAGTTTGGTTTCATCTAGTAAAACATTCAATCTTGCAGGATTAAAATTGGCTTGTGCGTTAATTGAGAATGAAACATTAAGAGAAGATTACCTAAAGGCATTGCAACGTTATGCAACCAATACGATTAATTTATTTTCTTATGAAGCGATGTACGCAGCCTATGATCAGGCTGAAGCATGGGTTGATGAGTTATTGATGGTGATAGATACTAATCGTCGTTATGCTTTTAAATATATAAAAGAGTGTATGCCAAGTGTTGTGGCTTATGAAAATGATGCAACTTATTTGCTTTGGCTAGATTTAACTAAAACAGGAATTGCTAAGGAAAATGTAAAGCAAGTCTTATTGGATGAGGCAAAAGTGATGGGGACAGACGGAGCTGAATTCCATCAAGATTATACCGGCTACATGAGACTTAATTTGGGTTGTAGTCTTGAAATGGTGCAAGAGGCTTTAAAGAATATAAAAGAGGTTGTAGATAAATATCAAAAAGCACAATAAACAATGAAAGCGCTTTACTCTAAACCTATTAAACTATAGGCTGTAAAACGCAAAAATCAAGCAATTAAAAGTTGCTAATAAATAAACAATTGCTTAACAATTATTTCAAATAATGCTATAATTTATGAGCATAGGAGGAATTTATAACATGTCAAAAATGACGGTACGTGACTTAGATGTTAAGGGGAAACGCGTAATAGTACGTGTAGACTTTAATGTTCCAATTAAAGATGGAGTGATTACTAACGATAATCGTATGGTAAGTGCACTTCCAACAATCAATTATTTAAGAGAAAATGGTGCAAAAATTATTTTAATGTCTCACCTTGGTAAAGTAAACCATAAGGATGCTGAAAAAACAGCAGCTGATAAAGCGAAAAACAATATGGCTCCAGTGGCTGAACATTTAAAAGAATTAGTAGATACAAAAGTGACTTTCGTGAGCGAAACTCGCGGTGAAGCTTTAGAAAAAGCAGTAAGTGAATTAGGCGAGGGAGAAATCGTTTTAGTTCAAAATACACGTTATGAAAAAGGTGAAAGCAAAAATGATCCTGAGTTATCAGCATATTGGGCTTCTTTAGGCGAATTATTTCTAACAGATGCATTTGGTTCAGTTCACCGTGCGCATTCATCAACAGTAGGAATTGCAGAAACATTACCTTCAGCTTTAGGGTTCTTAGTTGAAAAAGAAGTTTCAGCATTATCAAAAGCAATGGATAATCCAGCTCGTCCTTTAGTGGCTGTATTAGGTGGATCTAAAGTTAGTGATAAAATTGCAGTTATTGAAAACTTATTAACGATTGCTGATAAAGTAATTATCGGTGGTGGTATGGCGTATACATTCGCTAAAGCAATGGGTTATGAAATTGGAAATTCATTACTTGAAGAAGACAAAATTGAATTAGCAAAAGAATTCATGGAAAAAGGAAAAGGGAAATTAATCCTTCCAATCGATTCTGTGAATGCAAATGATTTTGCTAATCCAACAGACATTAAAACAACAGATATGGATTCAATTGATGCAGGATACATGGGACTTGATATTGGGCCTAAATCTGTAGCATTATTTACAGCTGAATTAGAAGGAGCAAAAACAGTTATTTGGAACGGACCAATGGGTGTATTTGAAAAACCTGAATTCGCTAATGGAACGATTGAAATTTGTAAAGCGATTTCATCATTACCAGGAGCTATGACAGTAATTGGTGGAGGAGACTCTGCAAGTGCTGCGATTAACTTAGGATTTAAAGATGACTTCAGCCATATTTCAACAGGTGGAGGAGCTTCACTTGAATTTATGGAAGGTAAAGTATTACCTGGAATTGATGCAATTAAGGAGAAAAACTAATGAGAAAACCAATTATTGTTGGGAACTGGAAAATGAATAAAACTTGTAAAGAAACGGTTGAATTCATTGAAGCAATTGAACCAACTTTACATGATGCTGCAAGCTATGGTGTAGGTGCACCCTATACAGCTTTAAAAGATGCAACAAGGGTTGCTTCAAACTTAATCATTGCTGCAGAAAACTGTCACTTTGAAGATAGTGGTGCATTCACTGGTGAAATTAGTGTGCCGATGTTAGAAGAACTAAATGTTACACATTGTATCATTGGTCATTCTGAAAGAAGACAATATTTCGCAGAAACAGATGAAACTGTAAACTTAAAAACAAAACGCTTATTAAAAGCAAATATTACACCAATCGTTTGTATTGGTGAAACAGAAGCTGAATTTGATGCTGGTGAAACAGAAGCAGTTATCCGTCGTCAATTACAAGGTGGTTTAAAAGAATTATGTGCTGATTGCGTAAAAACAATCGTTGTAGCTTATGAACCAATTTGGGCTATTGGTACTGGGAAATCAGCAACTAAAGAAATTGCTCAAAATTGCTGTCATATCGTACGTGATGAAATTAAAAACATGTATGGTGAAGAAGCTGCTTGTGCTGTGCGTATTCAATATGGAGGAAGTGTTAAACCTGACAACATTAAAGAATATATGGCAATGGAAGATATCGATGGTGCTTTAATCGGTGGAGCTTCATTAAAAGTAGATTCATTTAAAGAAATTATTGACGCAACAAAATAGTTATATCTCGCATCAAGCGATTTATATAAAATGAGAATATTAGGTTAATCAAGGAGGAAAAAAGATGCCTACAATTATTGATGTATATGCTCGCGAAGTCATTGACTCACGTGGTAATCCAACAATCGAAGTTGAAGTAACAACAGAATCAGGTGCATTTGGTCGTGCAATGGTACCATCAGGTGCAAGTACAGGAGAAAGAGAAGCTCTTGAATTAAGAGATGGAGATAAATCTCGTTTCTTAGGAAAAGGTGTTTTACAAGCTGTAAGCAACGTTAATGACAAAATTGCTGATGCAATTCTTGGCATGGATGTTACTGATCAAAACGGTATTGATAAAGTAATGATCGATTTAGACGGAACTAAAGATAAATCAAACTTTGGTGCAAATGCAATCTTAGGTGTATCAATGGCTGCTGCTATTGCTGCAAGTGATTACTATGGTATCCCTCTATATAAATATTTAGGTGGATTTAATGGTAAAACATTACCAGTTCCAATGATGAACGTTGTTAACGGAGGAAGCCATGCTGACTCAACTGTTGACTTCCAAGAATTCATGATTATGCCAATCGGTGCTAGTGATATCACTGAAGCATTAAGAATGGGTGCTGAAACATTCCATAACTTACGTAAAGTATTAAAAGCTAAAGGCTACAATACAAACGTAGGAGATGAAGGTGGATTTGCTCCTTCATGTAAAGATGGTAATGAAGAACCATTACAATTAATTGTTGAAGCTATTAAAGCTGCTGGATACAATCCTTCAAAAGAAGGAAAACCTGGAGATATCGCTATCGCAATGGACGTTGCTGCTAGTGAATTCTACAATACAGAAACTAAAATGTATGAATTAGTTAAATCAAATGGTGGAACAAAAACAACTGAAGAAATGGTTGATATGTTCGCTGAATGGGTTGAAAAATATCCAATCGTTTCAATCGAAGATGGTCTTGGAGAAAGAGACTGGGATGGTTGGAAAGTATTAACTGATCGCATCGGTGATTCTGTTCAAATCGTTGGGGATGACTTATTCGTAACAAACCCAGCAATCTTAAAAGAAGGAATTGACAGAGGAATTGCTAACTCTATCCTTATTAAAGTAAACCAAATTGGTACTTTAACTGAAACTTTCGATGCTATGCAAATGGCTAAAGAAGCAGGTTATACATGTGTTGTTTCTCACAGATCTGGTGAAACAGAAGATACAACAATCGCTGATATCGCAGTTGGATTCAATGCTGGTCAAATCAAGACAGGTTCAATGTCAAGAACTGACCGTATTGCTAAATACAACCAATTAATCCGCATTCAAGATGATTTAGGTCCTGTTGCGCTTTACAAAGGAAGATCAGCTTTCTATAACGTAAAAAATAAATAGTTGAGCAAAGAGGTTGAAAAGCCTCTTTTCTTTTCGGCTACTAACGTACAATCCTCTTAAAATGTGTCAACCGTTTTTGAAAATGTCTCAAAAAAAGTAAAATATAAGCACCAAAATGGTGCGATGTAATATTATCCAGGGAACGCCCCTGGAGGCGGCCTCAAGAAGATGGATTATTTCAAACTTCTGTCGTATCATCTAAGTAACATATTTATCAAGAAAGTCAAATGCATGCGCATTACGGTATACACCTTGACTTTCTTTTTAAATATGTTTGAGGATATAAGCCGACAGAAGTAAGAAATTAAATCCTACCTACATATTCTTCTCTATGTTTTTGTTTGCTAAGAAATGCGTAGAAAGATGCTTGTTTAAATGGATGACTCATAGGTGGTATATATACCTTTCTTGCTTTTTTAGGAGGCACCTCATCAAATATTGGAGATGTTTGCAATCTTTCTGGTACTTCCTCAAGTGCGAGTATATCATCCAATATATTTACATACATGCTCCCATCAAACGCATTAATGATCATTGCACTAGTGCCTTTAGATAGATGGCAATGTGTACCGTTTTTGCTGGTAGGTATATAATATTTATTGTTATACTTGACGCAATGACCAGGATCAATCTTTCTAGAGGCAAGTATTGATAAAGTTAGATTAATTTTTTCTGTATCAATTTGCTTTTCGTACACATTTTTTGTACTATTAACAGGTATAGAGAATTGGGCATTAAATTTTTTTACGTAGGAATTCAAAAATTCATTCGCCTGCTCTATGTTTTGGATCCCTGCAATCCTCATTTCAGTTAAGAGGCGCGATTGCAGGGTTTGATTTAGTCTTTCCACGCGTCCTTTGGCTTGTGGAACACTAGTACATTGCAATTCAACACCCAATTGGTGACATGCATAAGCGAACTGTGTAAATGTATCTTCTTCATCAGAGGGTGCATTTTTTTGTTTATAAGTGAACACAGTACGTTTGTCTGTTAAAAACTTAGCTGGAATCCCATAGTCAGTAAGTATTTGATTAAAAACTTGATAATATGCATGTAATGTTTCCTGCGTGTCAAAATATGCGCCTACGATCGCACCTTCGGCATCATCTATAGCTAGATGTAGATGGGTGATTTCATCATTAAACCATCTATGTGGTGATGCATCTAATTGAATCAGTTCACCTGCATATGCACACCTTGATCTTCTAGGATGTGCATCATATTTACTCAGCGAGATGATCTTGTTTTCAATTTCTTCCTTAACTTTTTTTGAATTCACTTTTCCTTTTTGTTTTTTTAGCTTGTTTTCTAGGTTTCTAATCGTACGTTTTCTCGCTTTAGGAGACAATATGTCCATTTCACGAAACCATTTATTAAGCGTCGTTTCACTTACTTTAATGTTTTCATGCTCCAAAAGTATTTCACTAAAATGTCTTAAATTAGGAGAACCATATTTATCTTCATATATTGAAATGACCTTGTCCTTTATTTCGCTGCTAATGGTAGTTGATGGTTTTTTAGAACGATTGCCGTGGATAAAACCTTCTTTACCGCAAGAATTGTATTTAATGATAAGCCTATTGATTGTACGTATGGTACAGTTAAGCTTAAGTGCAGCTCTTTTCTTATTGCCATTTGTTTCTACCAACTTTTTAATGATGGCGTATTTGTTTAATTCGTTCATTCTTAATTCAACCTTTCGCATAATATGATGTCCTCCTATACCATGAATAATCGTAATATAGATTTCGATTTGGGACAAATTCAATAACGGTACATTAAGACATTATCATATTTGGTTCATACTACTAACGTACAATCCTCTTAAAATGATTGATTTTTTAATAGTCTATGATATAATATCAAGGCATAGTATAAACAAAGGAGAATCTTATGTTAGATATTCTATTAATGATAGTATCAGGAGTGCTTATTGTACTGTCTTTATTACAAGGTGGGAAATCAGATGGAATCAGCGGTGCCTTTACTGGTAACGGCGGTTTAAACCTATTTAGCAATGTGAAGGAAAGAGGACCAGAAAGGATTATTTCAAATCTTACAATGGTTATAGGTGTTTGCTTCTTCTTATTGGTAATTGTAATTCGAGTAATGGGATAATAAGGGCTTAAGCCCTTTTTATTTGCTAGAAAGCAGGATGCGATGGATTTAAAGGAAGTTGTATTAAAATTAATTCAAGATGCACCAGTTGCGAGTTTAAACATACAAAAAATAACTCGTATTTTAAATATGCAAAAAACCAGTGATTTTGTTAAAATCAACAAGATATTAAGTGGTTTAGAAAATGAATGTATCATTTATCGTGATCAAAAAAATTTCTATCTTTTATCTAGCGCATCTAATCAATTTAAAGGGATTGTTAAAACCAATCGCTTTAATCGCGCTTTTATTGAGCATGAAGATGGTGAAAGATATAATATTGATGAAAAAAATTTGCTAAATGCACTACATTTAGATGAAGTACTTTATGAATTAGATGTTAAGCGTGGGGAAGTTAAGGTTATTAAAATTCTTAAACCTTATCGCACGTTTATAATAGGTACTTTTCATTCGGGAAAAAACAATCGATTCTTTTTTGATTCAGATGATAATAAAGTAAGTAAACGTTTAAAGATAATGAACAAGCTTTCCTTTAAACCTGTTAACGGGTTAAAAGCAAAAGTTAAAATATTAAAAATAAAAGAATTTATTGAAGTAGAAGTAGTCGAAGTTATTGGACATGAAAATGATCCTAGCGTTGATATTAGTGCTGTCTTAATGGAATATCAAATTCCACTAACTTTTGATGACAGAGTAATGAAACAAGCTAATGATATTTGCCAAGTAATAAACCCTAAAGATTATCCAGATCGTATCAATCATATAGGATTACTTACAATCACGATTGACGGAGATGATTCGAAAGATTTTGATGATGCAATCAGTATTGAAAAAATTCCAGCGGGTTATCGTTTATATGTTCATATAGCAGATGTTAGCCATTATGTTCAAGAAAATACTCCGTTAGATAAAGAAGCTTATTCAAGAGGGACTTCAACCTATGTGTGTGATCGTGTGGTACCAATGTTGCCGCATGTTTTATCCAATGGGATTTGTTCTCTTGTACCTAACGAAATCCGATTAACAATGACTTGCGAGATGGATATCGACGATAAGGGAGAAGTGCTAGATTATAAAATTTATAATTCAATGATTAAGAGTGATCAAAGAATGACCTACAAAAATGTCAATCGTATGATTGAACAGGATAAAGATGCTTTAACTACGTATTCTTCACTAAAAACCATGGTTGAAGATATGATGGCATTATCTACCATTATTCGTACTAAACGTTTTAATGAGGGTGCGATAGATTTTGAAAAAGATGAAGCGAAACTGGTGATGAGCAATGATGGGAAGGTTAAAGAAATTTGCTTGCGAGAGCGAGGCGATGCAGAAAAGTTAATTGAAGACTTTATGATTATGGCTAATATCTGTGTTGCAAGACAATCTAAATGGGTAGATATACCTAGTTTATATCGTGTTCACGAAACCCCTAAACTTAAACAATTGGAACAATTTATTCATATTGCCTATTTGTTTGATTACAAATTCAAAGGTAGAATTGAAAATATCACTTCAAAGGCTTTACAAGCATGTTTAGACCATTTTAAGGATGAGGATGAGTATTTAGTTATTAAAACATTATTATTAAGAAGTATGACCAGAGCGCGTTATGCTGAACAGTGTTTGGGCCATTATGGTTTGGGATTAGAAGAGTATAGTCATTTCACTTCACCTATTAGAAGGTATCCTGATTTGATTGTACACAGAATGCTAAAAAAATATGTGATAGCACAAGATTATGATGTGAAAAAAATGAATAAAGATCAAAAGAAAATGAAGGATTATGCTGAAAAGACCAGTCTATTAGAGCGCCGTAGCGTAGAAGCTGAGCGTTCAGTTAACGATATGAAAATCGCTGAGTATATGCAAAATCATATTGGTGAAATTCATGAGGGAATCATTTCTTCAATTACCTCATTTGGTTTCTTTGTGGAACTGGAAAATACCGTAGAAGGATTAGTTCATATAAGACGTTTAAACCAATATTTTAACTTTGATGAAGAAAACTTATTACTCATATCAGAAGATGGTCAAACGACTTATAAAATCGGTCAAAAAGTGAAAATAAGAGTAGCTTCAGCAAGCAAACAAGATAGACAAATCGATTTTGATATTTATCAAAAAAGAAAACGACATCAAGTATGGATTTAAGGAGGCAAAATGGGCGAGAAAACAATATCATTTAACCGAAAAGCAAGTCATGAATATTTTTTAGAAGATCGATATGAAGCGGGACTTGTATTAACTGGAACAGAAATCAAATCAGTACGTCAAGGGAAGGTTCAATTTAAGGATAGTTATATTTCTTTTAATGATGGACAAGCTTATATTAAGGAAATGCACATTGCTGCCTATGATCACGGGAACCAATTTAACCATGATGAAACACGCATCCGTAAGCTATTGTTGAATAGAGCTGAAATAAAGAAACTTTCACAAAAAGTAAAAGTTCAAGGATTTACTGTTGTACCAGTACGCCTATATTTAAAAAATGGATTGGCTAAAATGGAAATAGCCCTTGCAAAGGGGAAAGATTTATATGACAAACGACAAACTCAAAAAGAAAGAGATGTCAAAAGAGAGTTAGAAAAGGCACTTAAACAAAGATATTAGTGTCTTTTTTCATGCATTAAGAGCTTGTAAGCGGCAAATAAAAGCCACTAAAAAAGCTTTTTTTGAAAAGTTATAAAAACTTATAAAAAAACTATTGCATTATCCCTAAAAATTGTATATTATATACAAGCGCTGATAAAAAAGGAGCGTACAACATGTCAAAAAATGAAGCTGTAAATGAAAAAAACTATTGACATGAATTACTTCAAAGTGTTATAGTATATAGGCACTGAAGTGCATGGAGGATTAGCTCAGTTGGGAGAGCATCTGCCTTACAAGCAGAGGGTCGGCGGTTCGAGCCCGTCATCCTCC
>JAWXUG010000046.1:0-10628 GCA_044432885.1 Erysipelotrichaceae bacterium
GAAGCAGTAGATAAGTTGGTTTATGTAAGTAGTGATGAACAGATAAGAGCACGCTATGATGCCTTAGAGGATGCAAGAATAGAATATAATAGTAGAATGTTAGCGAGCAGTGAAAAAGGTAGCGAGGAGACGAGGGCTGCGATTGCGCGCAAAATGAAGGCTAAATCGATGGACATAGCTATGATTTCAGAGCTTTCGGGACTTAGTTTTGAAGAAATAGAGAAGCTATAAAGATATCTTTATTTCATCAAGCGTTTAAGCTGAGTTTTGGAAGTTTAATGAGCAAAAAAGTTGTTGACATTCAACGTTGCTTAGGGTAATATTATAGGGCATCAATATACCATAGACAGCAACGGCGTAAGCTTAATTATGTTGCCGAGGTGAAAAGTAGGAATAAGAAAAACTTTTTAACCCGTGCTGTCTTGCGCGGGTTTTTATATAACTATTGTATATTGTGGCGTAGAAAGAGGTATAACATGAAACAATCGGTATTAGACGTAAAGATTGAGCAAGTTAATCTTGTAAAAGAAAAATTTGAAAATGCTCAATCAAGTGTAGTAGTAGAGTATCGTGGGTTGACTGTAGCACAAGTGAGTGAATTAAGAAATTTACTTCGTGCTGAAGGGGTTGAGTTCAAAGTTTATAAAAACTCTATCGTTTCTCGTGCGGCTGAAGCAGCTGGATTTGGTGAATTAAACAGTCAATTAACTGGACCAAATGCCATTGCATTCTCTGAAGATGCAGTAGCACCAAGTAGAGTTTTAGCTAAATTCGCTAAAAGCCACGAAAAACTAGTACTAAAAGGTGCAGTTGTTGAAGGTAAAGTAGTCGGGGTGGATACAATCCAAGAACTATCTAAATTACCTAGCCGTGAAGGAATGCTATCTATGTTATTAAGCTGCTTACAATCTCCAGTTAGAGGATTCGCTTGTGCAGTTAAAGCAGTAGCAGACGAAAAAGGAAACAATGCAGAAACACCTGCTGAAGCAGCAGTAGAAACAACAGAAGTAGCAGCAGAAGCTGCTGCAGAATAAGACCATAGGAGGAAAGAAAAATGGCTAAATTAACACATGAAGATATCTTAGCTTACTTAGAAGAAGCTACAATTTTAGAATTAAATGAATTAGTAAAAGCAATCGAAGAAAAATTCGGAGTAACAGCAGCAGCACCAGTTGCAGTAGCAGCAGTTGCAGAAGAAGGACCAGCAGTAGTAAGTGAAGTTTCAGTATTCTTAACTGAAGCAGGAGCTACTAAAGTTGCAGTTATCAAAGCAGTACGTGAAATCACAGGTTTAGGACTTGTTGAAGCTAAAGGTTTAGTTGATAAAGCGCCAAGCCCAATCAAAGAAAACATCAAACCTGAAGAAGCAGAAGAAATCAAATCTAAATTAATGGCTGCAGGAGCAACTGTAGAAGTTAAATAGTTCTATCTCAAATAGAATTTAAAAAGCCGAAAATACTTTCGGCTTTTGCCGTCTTAAAGAAAGGAAGAAATATGTCCCACTATTTCGTTAATGATCCCAATTTAAAGAGTCAAAAGAAATGCATAAGCTATCATTTTTTTGATGTTGAGGTTCGTTTTCAAACAGATAGTGGGGTTTTTTCCAAAGGCGAGGTAGATACTGGAAGCTTAGCTTTACTAAAGGTGTTAGTCAAACAAGATTTAGGGAAGAGGATTCTAGATCTTGGTTGTGGTTATGGGGTGATTGGAATTATTCTAAAAAAATATTTTCCAACAAGTGAAATTGAAATGGTGGATGTGAATGAGAGGGCGATCGCCTTAAGTCATGAAAATTGCCGATTAAACCAAACAAATAATCAGATAACACTGTCAGATGGATTTGCTAATATAAAAAGCACATATGACAGTATTGTAACTAACCCACCTATTAGAGCGGGGAAAGCGGTCATCTACAAAATGTTTGAAGATAGCGTTGATCACCTTGAAGAAGGTGGAAGCTTATACGTAGTAATGCGTAAATCACATGGCGCACTAAGCGCAGTAAAAAAACTAGAATTACTTTATGGGAATTGTCGAGTAATCGGCAAAGACAGTGGGTTTTATATTTTGAGGTCTATAAAATAAATCTTGACTTATTGTCTAAAATAAAGTAATATAATAAATTGCAATAGTATCTTGAAAAAGATAGATTTATTGCGCCTTTTTTGGCGTTATGAAGAAATATGAAAGGACGGCGTAGGATGAAAGAAAAGAACAGTTACCGTATTGTAGAGTTAGGAAATAAAGCAGTACGTCGCGACTATTCAAAGGTTAGTGCTGAGCTTGAACTTCCAGATTTAACGGAAATTCAAACAGACTCATTTGAGTGGTTTAAAAAAGAGGGGATTAAGGAAGTTTTTGAAGAAATCTATCCAATCTCTAACTATGGTGGAAACATCAACTTAAAATTTGTAAGCTATGAATTTGGTGAACCAAAATACGATGTTTTAGAAAGTAAATATCGTGAAGTAAATTATGCTGCACCACTACGCGCAAAATTAGAATTAGAAATTTACGATGAAGAAACAGGAGATATCTTAAATAAAGGAAATAGTTATGAAAATGTTTTCTTAGGAGATTTCCCTTTAATGACGGAAACAGGAACCTTTATTATTAATGGTGCTGAACGTGTTATCGTTTCTCAAATCGTCAGATCGCCTGGAGCTTATTTTGATTTAACATCAGAAGAGAAAACAGGGAAAGATATTTATCAATCAGAACTTATTCCAAGCAGAGGAACATGGCTTGAATTTGTAAGTGATGCAAAGAAACAAGCATTAGGTAAAGTCGTTAATATTTCTATCGATAAAAAACGTAAAGTTTTAGGAAGTGTATTATTAAAAGCTACTGGATTATCATTAAATCTTCAAAATGCAGAAGATGGTTTTGATGTTGCTCCAATGAAAAAGTTTTTAGGGGCATTAAATCTTCCAGTATATGAAGATGTTCTATTAGATAATGAAGAACGCGAATTCTTAAATCCTTACCTATTATTATATACAAGTATTTTTGGAAATTATGAAGAAGTAGTAAATACATTACAAGCGGATAAAGTAAAAACATTTAATGAAGCCTTACTTGCGGTGTATGAAAATCAAAGACAAGATGAAGTACCTACATTAGATGGTTCTATCAACTTGATGAATGCTAAATTCTTTGATCCTAAACGTTATGACTTAACAAAAGCTGGACGTTATAAATTAAATAAAAAATTAAGTATTATTGACCGCATGGAAAAAAATATCCTTGCAGAAGATGTACTTGATACAAATGGTAAAGTGCTATATTCAAAAGGTACTTTAATCACTAAAGTTGAAAGAGAAGTATTAAAGAAAGAATTATGTAAAGGGATGCATTCAAAAGCTTACCCAGCTAGTCATTTATTTGGTACACCTTCAGTTGCAGTGGTATCAAGTGATTATAACTTAGCATTAATTGGACGTGTGCTAGCGACTGATTTAGAGTTAAGTAAAGTAACCCTTGAAAAAGGAAGTGTATTAACGCCAAGTGATGTGAAATTAATCGTGGCTGAAGCAAAAGCATTAAGTGTATATAGTGGTGTGATTGCTACACCTGTTAGTTTAACCAAAGAAAATGTTCATAGTGTATTAAATTATGGACAACGTTTATATACAATTGGACGTATTACAGATGCCAATGACACTGATGTAGAGTTAGATGGTGAAATGATTGTTGAAGCATCTTATCTAAATGGTGGTGTAACACATGTTGAAGGTGCAGAATATGATGCAATCGTAAACATGGTAAACAACAACCAAGAAGTAAAAGTATGGTTAGTAGGAGCTAGTGTTCAAGAAATCAAAGTTTCTACGCCAACAGATTTATCCCATGCAATTAATGTTATTGGGAATGACCCACTTAACTTACAACGTGCCTTAATGGTTTCTGATTTATATGCATTCTATAGCTATACACATACAATTTTTGATGCAGTGGGTAGTATTGATGATATTGACCAATTAGGAAATCGTCGTATCCGTACCGTTGGAGAATTAATTCAAAACCAATTTAGAATTGGTTTAGCGAGAATGGAAAGAGTAGTTAAAGAAAGAATGTCAATTGCTGATGTAGCGACATTGACACCCAAATCATTAACGAACATTCGCCCATTAACTGCTGCAATAAAAGAATTCTTCTCATCTTCACAGTTATCACAATTCATGGATCAACAAAATCCTCTAGCTGAATTAACAAATAAACGTCGTATTTCAGCTCTTGGTCCTGGTGGATTAACTCGTGAGCGTGCTGGATTCGAAGTGCGTGACGTTCATAGTTCTCACTATGGTCGTATTTGTCCAATCGAAACACCTGAAGGACCAAACATCGGGTTAATTTCAAATTTAACAACTTATGCAAAAGTAAATGAATATGGTTTTATTCAAACACCATATCGTAAAGTGTTACCTGATTTTAGCGTAAGTGATGATTATATTTATTTATCAGCAGATGAAGAATCAGATTATATTATTGCCCAAGCCAATGAGGTAGTTGAAGGGCGCTTAATCAATGAACAAGTTGTCTCAAGAATTCAAGGGGAAACAGTTTTAGCCAATAGAACAGAAGTTGAATTAGCCGATATTTCACCTAAACAAATCGTTTCTGTAGCGACAGCTTGTATCCCATTCTTAGAAAACGACGATGCTTCTCGTGCCTTAATGGGTGCAAACATGCAACGTCAAGCAGTACCTCTATTAAGACCTAATAGTCCATTTGTAGGCACAGGGATTGAACATCGTATTGCCAAAGACTCAGGAAGTGGAATTGTTTCAAAAAGCGAAGGTGTTGTAAGCTATGTAGATGCCAACAACATCATCGTTGATGAGGGTGATACTCAAAAGAAATATCAACTAACAAAATTTAAACGTAGTAATGCAGGAACATGCTTAAATCAAAGACCCGTTGTACGTGTAGGCGAAAAAGTTCATCGTGGAGATATCTTAGCAGATGGTCCTTCAATGCAAAATGGAGAACTAGCACTAGGACAAAACGTTACTATTGCCTTCATGACATGGCATGGGTATAACTATGAAGATGCGATTATTATGTCAGAGCGTATGGTTAAGGAAGATGTTTATACTTCTATCCATATTGAAGAATATGAAATTGAGTGCCGTGAAACAAAACTAGGACCTGAAGAAATTACACGCGATATTCCAAATGTATCAGAAAGCGCATGCCGTCATTTAGATGGACGCGGGATCGTTATGGTTGGTGCGGAAGTAAAAGAAGGAGATATCCTTGTAGGGAAAGTAACTCCAAAAGGACAAAGTGAAGTTTCACCAGAAGAAAAATTATTATTAGCGATCTTTGGAGAAAAATCTCGTGAAGTTCGTGATAACTCATTAAAAGTACCTCATGGAGGAGCTGGTATTGTTCAAGCAATCCGTGTGTTCAAACGATCAGAGGGACATGAATTAGCGCCAGGGGTAAATCAAGTTATTAAGGTTTATATCGTTCAAAAACGAAAAATCTCTGAAGGAGATAAAATGGCTGGACGTCATGGTAATAAAGGGGTTATTTCAAAAATTCTTCCTGCGGAAGATATGCCATTTATGCCAGATGGAACACCAGTTGATATCATGTTAAACCCATTTGGGGTACCATCACGTATGAATATCGGACAAGTATTAGAAATTCATTTAGGGATGGCTGCTAAAAAATTAGGGGTTAAATTCTCAACTCCAGTATTTGATGGTATCAGCAATGAAGAATTAAAAGCAATCATGGAAGAAGCAAGTTCCACAGAAGATGGAAAAACTGTTTTATTTGATGGTAGAACTGGTGAACAGTATGATGAACGTATTTCTGTTGGGGTAATGTATATGATTAAATTAGCCCACATGGTTGATGATAAATTACATGCTCGTGCAACAGGTCCTTATAGCTTAGTTACACAACAACCATTAGGTGGTAAAGCACAGAATGGTGGACAAAGATTTGGAGAAATGGAAGTTTGGGCACTTGAAGCATACGGAGCATCAAACACATTAGCTGAAATCTTAACCGTTAAATCGGATGACATTAATGGTCGTACAAAAACGTATGAAGCGATCATTAAAGGAAAAGATATTCCAGAACCAGGATTACCTGAATCATTCCGCGTATTAAAACATGAACTTCAAGCTTTAGCGATTGATGTAAAAATGTTAGATGAAGCAGGAAATGAAATTGATATTAGAAAAGAAGAACTTACAAAAGCAAATGATATTATTGCAGAAGATGTAGTGTTCTCTGAAGAAGACAACCTTCCAACTTATGCTGAAGAAGAATTAATGGACGCAGCTATTGTTGGAGTAGGTGATGAAGAATAAGGGGGTAAGACATGAGCGAAAATAACTTTAATGCATTACAAATAGGTCTAGCCTCACCAGAAAGAATCAAAGAATGGTCATATGGTGAAGTTAAAAAACCCGAAACAATTAATTATCGTTCACAAAAACCAGAACGTGAAGGCTTATTCTGCGAACGCATTTTCGGTCCAAGTAAGGACTGGGAATGTTATTGCGGGAAGTATAAGAAAGTACGTTATAAAGGTGTAGTTTGTGATCGTTGTGGTGTTGAAATCACTAAATCAAGTGTTCGTCGTGAAAGAATGGGGCATATTGATCTAGCTGCACCCGTTGCACATATTTGGTATTTAAGAGGAATTCCATCACGTATGAGTTTATTATTAAATATCACACCTAAGGCACTTGAAGAAGTGGTTTACTTCGTATCTTGGGTAGTAACAGATCCAAAAGAGTCAAAATTAGCTTACAAGCAAATTTTATCAGAACGTGAATACCGTGAAAATCGTGCAATTTATGGCTATGATTCATTTATTGCACAATCAGGAGCTGAAGCTGTACACACTTTACTTCAACAAGTAGATGTAGATACAGAAAAAGTACAAGTAGAAAAAGACTTAGAAAATGCAAGTGGAGATAAACGTAAAAAATTAATTAAACGTTTAGAAACGATCAATGCTTTTATTAATTCAACTAATCAACCTGAGTGGATGGTATTGACTACATTACCTGTTATCCCACCTGATTTAAGACCTATGTTACAACTTGATGGTGGTCGTTTTGCTACAAGTGACTTAAATGACTTATATCGTCGTGTTATTACACGTAATAACCGTCTTAAAAAGTTATTAGAATTAGGAACACCTGCAATTATCGTCCAAAATGAAAAACGTATGTTACAAGAAGCAGTTGATGCCCTTATTGATAATGGACGTCGTTCAAAAGCGATTACAGGAGCTGGTGGAAGAGCTTTAAAATCTTTATCGCATAGTTTAAAAGGGAAACAAGGACGTTTCCGTCAAAACTTATTAGGTAAACGTGTTGACTTTTCAGGACGTTCAGTTATCGCGGTAGGACCAGATTTAAAAATGTACCAATGTGGAATCCCAAGAGAAATGGCGATTTCATTATATAAACCTTTTGTTATCAATGAATTGGTAAATCGTGAGATTGCAAACAATCCAAAGATTGCAGAAAAATTAATCGAAAAACAAGATCCTCGTGTTTGGGATGCAGTTGAACAAGTCATTGGAAATCATCCAGTATTCTTAAACCGTGCCCCTACATTACATAGATTAGGAATTCAAGCATTTATTCCTAAGTTAGTTGAAGGACGAGCAATTCGTCTACATCCACTAGTATGTACAGCATTTAATGCCGATTTTGATGGAGACCAAATGGCTGTCCATCTACCATTAAGTGAAAAAGCACGTGCAGAAGCTGAAATCTTAATGTTGGGTTCTAATAATATCTTAGGGCCAAAAGATGGTAAACCAATCGTTACCCCATCACAAGATATGGTCTTTGGAAACTTCTATTTAAATATGGAAGAAACACAAGAAGGATTCATTGAAAAAGCTGAAAAACTTGAAAAATTAGGGGAGATAGAAACTGCTAAAATTTGGAGAGGATATGCTGAAAATGAAGGACATATCTTTAAAGATACAAATGAAGTTTTAATTGCTTATCAAAAAAATATTGTTCATTTACACAACCGTATTGCGATTGTTGCCTCATCTTTAAATAAAGAAGGATTTACGCAACAACAAAAACGTAGCTATTTAATTACATCTGTCGGTAAAGTTATTTTTAATGAAGTTTTCCCTTCGGATTTCCCATATTTAAATGATGTTACAGCAGAGAGTTTAAAAGCTACACCAGCTAAATTCTTTGTACCAGCTGGTACAGATGTAAAAGAATTTATTAAAGCGATGCCTTTAAACCCTGAAATGAAAAAGAAAGATATCGGAAATGTAATTGCTGAAGTCTTCAATCGTTATCAAACTCAAGGGTCAAGTGCAGTGCTTGATGATATCAAGGACTTAGGATTTAAATATTCAACGGTTGCAGGGATGACTGTATCTTTATCAGACATCAATGTAGCGCCAAATAAAGAAAAGTATGTAGAGGAAGCAAAAGCGAAAGCAGATAGCTTACATGACTTACTGGAAAGAGGTTTATTAACTCCTCAAGAATGGGAAAAACATTTCTCAAAATTATGGGATGATACAAAAAATGCGATTGGTGATGAAGTTATGGCTAATTTACCACGTAAGAGCCCAATCAATATGATGGCAGTATCCGGAGCCCGTGGTAATAAATCTCAATTTACTCAGCTTGCAGGTATGCGTGGATTAATGGCACGTCCTACTCAATCTAAGAGTAAAAAAGAATATCAACCTTCAATCATTGAAGTTCCAATTTACTCGTCATTCCGTGAAGGGTTAAATGTATCAGAATTCTTTATTTCTACCCATGGGGTGCGTAAAGGGTTAACCGATACAGCCTTAAAAACAGCGGAATCAGGATATTTAACACGTCGTTTAGTTGACGTTGCACAAGATGTTGTGGTTATTGAAGAGGATTGTGGAACAGATAGAGGATATCTTGTTGAAGCGTTAATGGATCGTAAGACCAACACAGTAATTGAATCTTTATTTGATCGCTTAGTCGGACGTTATACCAAAGATGAAGTTTTACATCCAGAAACAAAAGAGATGTTAGTAGATGCAGATACTTATATGGATGAAGCAATTGCTCAAAAAATAGTAGATGCAGGAGTAACTGCTGTATCTATTAGAAATACATTTGTTTGTGATAGTGATAATGGTGTGTGTCAAAAATGTTACGGACGTAATATGGCGACTGGAAAACTTGTTGAAAAAGGTGAAGCTGTGGGAATCATGGCTGCCCAATCAATTGGTGAACCTGGTACACAGTTAACAATGCGTACCTTCCATACAGGAGGGGTTGCCTCTGGTAATGATGGAGATATCACGCAAGGGTTACCTCGTGTTGAGGAGCTATTTGAAGCGCGTTGTCCAAAACATGCCGCAGTATTGGCTAAAATTGATGGAGAAATCACTGATATTTATCCAGCTGAAGCAGGTGTTGGAATGCGTATATTTGTTACAAATGAAACAGAAAGTATTGAACATAAGTGTGATCTAACACAAACATTACGTTCTTGGTTTAAAGTAGGATCAATGGTTGAAGCTGGAGAAAAACTAACTGAAGGACAAGTAAATCCTAAAGAATTACTTGAAGTAGGTGGTGTTAGAGCGGTACAAGATTATATCTTAAAAGAAGTTAAGAAAGTATACGCAGCACAAGGGATTGATACTTCAGATAAACATATTGAAGTAATGATTCGTCAAATGATGAAAAAAGTAGTTGTACTTGAAGGAAATGATACAGGATATAGCGCTGGACAAACATTATCATTAAGTCGTATGAAAGCTATTAATGCTGAAACATTACTAGATGGTAAAATGGCTGCTAAATTTGGACCTACATTATTAGGTATTTCAAAAGCATCTGTTGAAACAGACTCATTCTTATCTGCTGCATCTTTCCAAGAAACAACGAAAGTATTAACTGAAGCAGCAATTAATGGTAAAATTGATAACTTACAAGGACTAAAAGAAAATGTAATTATCGGTAAACGTATACCAGCTGGTACAGGATCTTCATTTGATCGTGAAACGACACGTCGTATTAACGAACGTGCAGCTGAGTTAAAAGAAGATAGAGAAGCACGCAATTTCGTGGAAGAAGAATTAACGCTTCCAGAAGAAATATTGCGAAAAGAGCCTCTTGTATCAAAGGATACAGAAACAGAAACAATAGATTCAGCAGAATACACTGTCGAAGATGTAGTCGAAGAGCCAAGTGTAGAAGTATAATAATCGAAGATAGTAAAGAAACGAAGCGAAAATCAGTGATGGTTTTCGCTTTTTAGTTTTTAGTATCAATATGATAGAGCATATAGGAAGACGTTTCTAAAAGGACATTTTTAACCAGTTTATAAATAAAAAACAAATTTTATAAAGTAGGATACGGATATATATGACTACTCTCACAAGCAACCCACAAATTTTTATTGAGAAATTATAACAATTAGTTACAATATCTCGATAACTGGTTACAATGAAAAAAATTAATTACTTTAATCATATATAATATGCAAGGATATAAACATTGGGATAACTTGAATACGGTGCTAATAAAAGTGATGTAAATATAGGATAGATATCATAAAATACCCAAAAATATATTATTAGAAATCAAAATTTAATTAATATTGACAATATTCGGGGG
>JAWXUG010000047.1:0-10568 GCA_044432885.1 Erysipelotrichaceae bacterium
TGATGGCAAAGTGGCCACACCTGTTCCCATTCCGAACACAGAAGTTAAGCACTTTAGCGGTGATGATAGCTATGCATGCCATAGTGAAAGTAACTCGCTGCCAGGTTATTTGGATATCCTCTAGCGGATATCCTTTTTTATTGGATTTATGTTATAATTATTGATAGAGGTAAATTATGGAATTTTTATTAAAAGACACAAATGATACAATTTTATTTGGTGAAAAATTAGGCGCTTTAGCAAGTATTGGGATGACTTTTTGCATGCAAGGTGATTTAGGTGCTGGTAAAACGACAATGACAAAAGGAATTGCTAAGGCGTTACATATTAAAAAAAATATTACGAGTCCGACTTTTACGATATTAAAAATATATTATGGTGATATGCCTTTATATCATTTTGATGCATATCGTTTAGAAGGTCTAAGTCAGGATTTAGGCTTTGAAGAATATATTGATGCCGATGGTTTATCTGTAATTGAATGGTCAACATATTTAAGTGATTTATTTGAGGATTACCTAATGGTTGATATTAAAATTACAGAAGATGATTCACGCATGGTTACTTTAACAGCTAAAGGTGACATCTATGAAAAATTGATAAAGGAGTTTATATGGTAACATTATGTATGGATACAAGTCATAAGTATTTGACTTTAGCGATTATAAAAGATCATCAACTATTGGATTTTCATCATGAACTATGTTTCAAAAAACAATCAGAAGGCATTTTTATTGAGCTGGATGCTTTAATGAAAAAAAATGGATTAGAACCTAAAGATATTGATTCAGTTTGTGTTGCAGTAGGGCCTGGTTCTTATACAGGCATTCGTATTTCAATGACGATTGCAAAAACACTTTGCAGCCTAAAAAATATTCCATTATATAAAATAAGTACGCTTGCCTTATATGCAAATAATCAACCAAATACAATGGTTTTACTTGATGCTCGAAGTAAAAGAGCCTATTGTGGTATCTACAACTACTCTAATATATTAAAAGATGATTTTGTAGAGGCACTTGATACAATAGATTTCAAGGATTCTTATCAATTAGTGGGTGATTTATCTTTGATTGGTAAAGAAGACTTTTATTACAATCATGCAGAATCTTTTTTGAATACAATCGATAGTTGGCGAAAAGTTGAAAATATTGATTTACTAGTTCCTTCCTATCTTAAAGAACAAAAGGAATATATGAATGTTTAGAAAAATGGTTGAAGATGATTTAAAGACCATTTTAATCTTGGAAAAAGAATTATTTTCTTTGCCTTGGAAAGAAGAAGATTATTTATATGAATTAAACGATAACGAATTTAGTCACTTGTATGTCTTAGAAGATGAAAATGAGATAGTAGCTTATGCTGGTATATGGATTCTTTTTGATCAAGCACAAATTACAACAATTGGTACAAGAATTGTTAATCAAGGTAAGGGGTTCGGTTACAAAATGATGGATAAACTTAAAAGTATTGCCATTAAGAACCAATGTGAAGTGATTACTTTAGAAGTTCGTGTATCAAATGAAAAAGCAATTAATTTATATAAAAAGTGTGGCTATGAAATTGTCGGGACAAGAAAGTCATACTATAGTGATAATCATGAAGATGCTTATCTAATGATGAAAGGAATTTAAAATGAGTATTATTTTAGCAATAGAATCAAGTTGTGATGAAACAGCCTGCGCAATTGTTTCTAATGAATCAGATTTATTGAGTAATGTGGTATCTTCACAAATCGATGTGCATGCCAAATTCGGGGGCGTAATTCCTGAAGTAGCTTCTAGAATTCATGTAGAAAACATTACATTGGTTATTCAAGAAGCCTTAACTAAGGCAAATTTAACGATTGAAGATATTGATGCAATAGCTGTTACCTATGGTCCTGGATTAATAGGATCTTTACATGTCGGTGTTCAAGCAGCAAAAACAATTGCTTGGGCATATCAAAAACCATTAATTCCAGTTCATCATATTAAGGGTCATATTTTTGCAAATAAACTTGTTAAACCGTTGATTTTTCCATTAATTTCGCTGGTTATTTCTGGTGGACATACAGAATTGGTTTATATGGAAAACGAAACGTCATTTCAGATTTTAGGAACTACACAAGATGATGCAATTGGTGAAGCCTACGACAAGGTGGCTCGTGTATTAGGACTCCCATATCCAGGAGGTCCTCAAATTGATCGTTTGGCAAAACAGGGTAAAATGAATTATCCATTGCCTACACCTAAGACAGAAAATCCATTGGATTTTTCTTTTTCAGGGTTAAAGTCTGCTGTTTTACAATTGATTCAAAGAGAGAAAAGAAATGCAAATGAATTGATAGATGCAGATGTAGCTTATGCATTTCAAGAGACTGCATTAAAGATGTTAATAGACAAGAGTAATTTAGCAATTAGACAATATCAACCCAAACAATTTGTATTAGCCGGTGGCGTTGCTGCAAACTCACGGTTGCGTGAGTTGATGAGTGAAAATCATCAACAATATCCAAATATTGATTTAATATTACCACCATTATCCTGCTGTACGGATAATGCAGCTATGATTGCAATTAGTGGGGCGGTTTCTTATAAGTATTATCATTTTGCTGATTTATCATTAACTGCAACTTCATCTATTGATTTAGAATAATCATTTAGTGAAGTTTAAAATAATATTCACAATGGTTGTGAATATGTTATAATGTTGACTAGAGGTGATAGTATGACAGATTTTAAAATATCAAGAGCAACACAACAAAGATACCCAATCTATTTGAAAGCACTTCGTAAGATACAAGAAGCGGGTATTCAAAGAATTATGTCTAAAGAACTTGCAGATTATGTTGATATTCAACCTACCACGATTCGTCGTGATTTTTCAATGATCGGTTCAATGGGGAAACAAGGCTATGGTTATGATGTTGAACATTTGATTCACATTTTTTCTGAGGAATTAGGTGTAAATTTTGAGGAAAATATAATCCTAATTGGAGTTGGTAATTTAGGGAAAGCACTTTTAAATTATAATCGTTGGGATAATGTTGTTGGAACCATTGTTTGTGGTTTTGATATTGCACCATCAGAAGTAACTAATGTAAATATTCCTGTATATCATCTAGATGAATTGAAAGAAAAAATGCCTAAAGGATGTCGTTTAGCGATTATGTCGGTATCTAAGGATGTTCAAAATACAGTAGATAAATTGTTTGAAGCTGGAATCACAGGTATTGTTGATTTAACACAAGAGCATTTTATTGTGCCAAATGGTATGAGTGTTCGCACAGTAGATATAGTATCAAAGATACAAGAGTTAGTATTTGAAGCAAATAAAGAGAATGCAAAAAGAAAATAGGAGAATGATATGTTAACATTTATGACAGTTAGGGAAATGTACGAACTTTGCCAACAAAATATTCAAATTGAATTAGATCAATTAGAATATGTACAATTAGAAGGTTGGATACGTACAAATCGTAATAATGGTTCAATCGGGTTTATTGAACTAAATGATGGGACGTATTTTAAGAATACGCAAATTGTTTATGATAATAATGTTACGAATTATGATGACATATCAAAGTTATTAACAGGTTGCTCAATTACTGTAGTTGGGAAGTTTAAATTAACACCAGGAATGAAACAACCATTTGAGATTGAAGCTACAGAAATTGTATTATTAGGTGATTGTTCAAATGATTACCCATTACAAAAGAAACGTCATGGGTTTGAATATTTAAGAGAAATTGGGCATTTAAGACCACGTACAAACACCTTTAATGCTGTATTTAGATTAAGATCTGTACTTTCTATGGCTATTCATGAATTTTTCCAAAATCAGGGATTTGTTTATGTACACACGCCTATTATCACGGGAAATGATGCTGAGGGTGCTGGAGAAGTATTTACAGTAACTACGCGTCATGATGAAAACTACCAAGATGATTTCTTTGGAAAAAAAGCAAGTTTAACTGTATCTGGGCAACTTCAAGCGGAGGCTTTTGCCTTAGCTTTTAGAGATGTTTATACATTTGGGCCTACTTTTAGAGCAGAAAATTCAAATACCAAAACCCATGCGAGTGAGTTTTGGATGATAGAACCAGAAATTGCTTTTGCCGATTTAGAAGATGATATGAATTTAATTGAAGACATGATTAAATCTTGTATTGAGTATGTATTAGACAATTGTCCTGAAGAAATGAAATTCTTCAATGATTTCTTTGACAAAAATTTATTAGAAAGATTAAATCTTTTAAAAGAAGCTTCATTTACAAGGATGACTTATACTGAAGCTATCGAACATCTAAAGAAAGCAGATGTCAAGTTTGAAAATTCTGTAGATTGGGGATTGGACCTAAAAACTGAACATGAGCGTTACATATGTGAACAAATTGTTGATGGACCAGTCTTCTTAATTGACTATCCGAAAGAAATTAAATCGTTTTATATGAGATTGAATGACGATGGTAAAACAGTTGCTGCATGTGATTTATTAGTACCATCAGTTGGTGAACTTGTTGGTGGCTCACAACGTGAGGAAAGACTTGATGTTTTATTGTCACGTATGGAAGAATTAAATGTACCAACTAAAGGTTTAGAATGGTATTTGGATTTGAGACGTTATGGCGGGTGCCAACATGCTGGCTTTGGTTTAGGCTTTGAAAGATTTATTATGTACCTAACAGGTATCAGCAACATTCGTGATGTAGTTCCATTTGCACGCACACCAAGAAACTTAAATTTCTAAGCAAAAGAGCTGAGGTCAGCTCTTTTATTTTAAGTATGGGCCTACTTAAAATAAAGTATGGTATAATTAAAAAAAAAGGAGTTTTATGAATTTAAAAATTTTATATAAAAAACAAATAAGGGGGGAATTATAATGTATCTGCCTTCATATGCGCCTCCAAAACATAAAATCGCTTGGAAACGTATTTTTGTCATGATTACACTTATTTTAGGGATTAGTGTTGGGCATTATTTATATCAAGATTATAATACCCAGATTTCACAAGATAGCTATGGAATATGCGGTTGGAATAACATTGATACTAGAAAAAATATAGAAAATCCTATATACACCTACGAGGTGAAGGATTATTTATTTTATGGCGAAACACTTAATTTGTATTCTGAAGAATACCAATTGAATGTTGATGACTACTTTTATGGCAAATCATTGACTCTTGTTGATATATGTAGTGGTGAAAAATCTGTCTATATTATGGATCGAACAATCGATGGGCAAATCCCTCTGGAAGTCTTAGAAGAAGGTACTTATGCAATTTATTTAAATCAAGATGTAGATATGTATCAATTATATTTCTCAAAGGAAATGAGTGATACTATTTATACTGTGACAAGAAATGGTGAAAACTATCGTATTTATTTATTTGCTGATGAAAATAGATTCAATGATGAAGATGAAGATCCTTTTTTAGAGGAAAATTTTCTTTATATAGAAGTAAGTAAAGAAGAATTACCTGAAGATACCTACGATGTGATTATTGATGCAGGACATAGCTCGATGGATAGTGGATGGAGTGTTGATTATGGCTACGAATCTAATGGATTAATCGAAAGTGAAGAAACATACAGTTTAGCTATATTATTAAAAGAAGATTTAGAAGCATTAGGATTAAAGGTCCTTTTGACAAGAAATGAAATATCTGATGTAATTGATAGTTATGATTTAGACGGGCGCCTATATTTAGGATATATGGCAAATGCAAAGTATTATTTTGATATACAAGGCAATGGTTCAGTAGGTACTTATTATGGTGGTACTCAAGTAATCTACTCTTCTTTTTCAAGTAATAATCTTGCAAGTACCATCTATCAAACAATTGTAAATAATACCAGTCTATATGCATCAAATAGCTATAGTTCAACTGGCCCTGTCGCCTCAGGCTTAAGTGATGGTTATGATGGTAGAATGATGATTAGAGAGTCTGGTGGAAGAATATTGGGGGCAGGTACATTTTCTGAAGCTTCAGCAACGAATGCCTTCTTTAATAAAGAGAGTCGTTTTGGTATGCAGGCAATAACGATTGAATATTTTTATTTAACCAATCCAATAGATGTAGAAATATGGAACAATGAAATTGAAAGTATTGCACAAGCTACAGCGGATGGCTTTGCTAGATATTTGGGGATCGACTAATGTTATATCAAATTAATAATGGCACGAAATATTTTGGTGCAAATGATGTATTTGAAAATGTTCAATTTGAAGTAAATGAAAAAGAAAAAATTGCTTTAATTGGAAGAAATGGGTCAGGCAAATCAACTCTATTAAAGGTGATGATGAATGAAGAAGCATTAAGTAGTGGAACCATCCATGCGAATGCTAAATTACGAGTTGGTTATTTAAAACAAAACACATTTGAAAATGAGCAACAGAGTGTTCAAGAGGCAATGGATGAAGCTTTTTTACCTATTATCAAATTACAAGAGAGACTAACAAGTATTACAGAAGAAATGAAATTCGATCACTCTGAAAAAAAACTTGAAGAGTATAGTCGAATGCATGAGCAATTTGAACTACTAGGGGGCTACAATTATCAAAATGAACTAGAAATGATTTTGACAAAATTTGGATTTGTTAAAGATGATTTATCCAGATCTATTTCCACTTTTTCTGGAGGACAAAAAACAAGGTTAGCATTTGTTCGTTTATTGGTAAGTAAACCTGATATCTTATTATTGGATGAACCAACCAATCATTTAGACTTAAAAACAATAGAGTGGCTTGAAGGCTACTTGAAGAGGTATCCTAATGCAATCGTTCTTGTATCACACGATCGTACTTTTATAAACAATATTGCCGATACTATTTATGAAATGGAGTTTCATCAACTAAAACGATATCGTGGGAACTATACAAGCTATGAGAATGAAAAGAGAGCAAATCAGCTTGCCAATCAAGATGCCTATAAACGTCAACAAAAAGAAATTGAAAGATTAGAAAAACTTATTGAAAAATTTAGGTATAAGGCAACTAAAGCTTCATTTGCCCAATCGAAAATTAAACAACTGGACAAAATGGATAAAATTGAATTAGATAATACAAGTGATACTAAAAGTTTTAAAGCTAGATTTGAACCAAGAATACCAGGTGGAAAAAACGTTTTAGAAATTGATAATTTAAAAATAGGCTATGATGAAGTATTATGTACTGTTAATTTAGATTTATACAAGGGTAACAAAGTTTGTGTTATTGGCGATAATGGTACTGGTAAAAGTACTCTATTAAAAACGATTGTTGAAGACCTTAAACCTTTGGGAGGACATTATCTATTTGGACACCAAATTGAAATAGGTTATTTTGATCAAAACTTGATTGAGTTTCAATCTAATAAAACCGTACTTGAAGAAATATGGGATGAATATCCACTTTTAGATCGCACATCGATACGTACAATTTTAGGTAATTTTTTATTCAGTGCGGATGACGTATTTAAAAGTGTAAATGTTTTATCTGGTGGTGAAAAGGTGCGTCTGGCCTTTGTTAAATTAGTCTTACAGAAACCTAATTTGTTAATTTTAGATGAACCTACCAATCATTTGGATATTGTTGGTAAACAATCCTTGGAAGAAGCGTTAAAAGATTATGAGGGGACTGTATTGATGGTTAGTCATGACCGCTATTTCGTCAACAAAATCGCAACAAGTTGTTTGTTGATAGAAAATAAAAAAACAACTTTTTTCCCTTATGGTTATCAAGAGTACGTGGATAGAATTAAAGAGGATGAAGTTAAAACGAAAACAGTTAAAGTATCTTCTCAAACAAATACAGTACGTACAAAGATTAGAAATTTAGAAAAACAAATTGACGTGCTAGAAATACAATTAAAAGAATTAGAAGCTAAACGGTTTTTACCAGAGTACTATGAAAATTTTTCAAAACTTCAATCTTTAGAAAATGAAATTGATTGTGTTAATGAAAAATTAGAACAATCAATTAATGAATGGAGTATATTACAAGAAGCTGCTTAATGAAATATTTTTCAAAAATATGTAAGCAGCTTTTCTAATGTAAACATTGTCAATAAAACTTGAATTTTATTGACAATTTTATGTGTAAAACGTATAATATAAAAGATACTTTTAGAAATCGGGAGGAAAAGAAAAATGAAAAAGTTATTTTCACTATTATTATGTTCGCTATTGATAATGAGTCTATCTGCTTGTTCAAGTGATACAGCTGGATCAACAGATACAACTACTACTCAACCAGTAACTTATGTTGAAGCATTTTCAGGCGATCCAACTACATTTGACTATGTAGTAACTGCATTAGCTACAGACCATGAAGTTAATGTAAACTTTATTGATGGTCTATTAGAACATGACACTTATGGTAATCTAGTGGCTTCACTTGCTGAAAGCTGGAGTACAAACGACGATGCAACAGTTTGGACTTTTAATATCAGAGAAGGTGTAAATTGGGTTACAAACACTGGTGAAGTTTATGCTGAAGTTACAGCACAAGACTTTGTTACAGGATTAAGACATGGTGCTGAATTTGATTCAGGAACAGCATGGTTATTAATGGGTGTTATCGAAGGATATACTGAATACTTGACAAGTGATTTCAGCGATGCTGAATGGGACAAAGTAGGAATTAAAGCTGTTGATGACTATACTTTAGAAATCTATACTGAAGTTGGTGAAGATGGAACTAGCACACCTATTCCTTATTTTGATTCAATGACAACATATACTGTTTTATATCCAGTTAATCAAACTTTCCTTGAATCTCAAGGTGAAGGCTGTAAATTAGGAAGTCCAGATTCTGATACATGTTCATTTGGTTCATTAAAATCAGACTCTATTTTATATAACGGAGCATACATTTTATCATCATATGATTCAAAATCTAAAATTGAATTTACAAAAAATGCTGCATACTGGGATGCTGAAAATGTATTTATCGATGTAGTTACACGTATCTATGATGATGGATCTGATCCATATTCAGTTATCAATGGTTTTGAACAAGGCACATATGTATATGCTGGATTAAATCCAACTTGGGATGATTATGATGCTTATGCTACTAAATACGAAGATAATGCATACTTTGCTGTGTCTAACTCATACGTATTTGGGCTAGTATTTAACTTTAATCGTCAAACATTTGAAGAAACTAATTATGCTGATGATTTAACATTAAGAAGCAATACACAAGAAGCATTATTAAATACAAATTTCCGTAATGCCATTAAATATGCATTCGATAGAACTGCTTACTTAGCAACTAGATCTCCTTTAGAACTAGCTGAAGCTACATTACGTAATGTTAACAATATCGATACAGCTGGTATTACTAGTGATGGAACTGGTTACTATGCTCTAGTTGAAGAAGCATATACTACTTTAACTGGTGAAACAATTGATTTATCTGATGGGCAAAATCCATATTTAGATAAAGAAACAGCTTTAGAATATATTGAATTAGCAAAAGCTGATGGAATTGAATTCCCAATTCATTTAGATATGTTAGTAATTGAAACAAGTGATGCTTTAGTTAAACAAGCAAACTCAATGAAACAATCAATTGAAGAAAATACAGATGGACAAATCATTATTGAAATCGTATTAAGATCTGAAGATACAGTTTATTCTATCGCTTATTACAATGAAGATCCAGCATATGCTGATTATGATATTTCAACTTTTACTGGATGGGGACCTGACTATCAAGATCCAAAATCTTTCGTGGACATTTATTCTCCAACAACTGGTTATTATATGACATCAGTTGGTCTTGAAACAGGAGATGGTGATGCTGAAATTAAAGAAACAGTTGGCTTACTTCAATATGAAGAATACTATAGAGCTGCCGATGCAATCACAGATGATTTGGATGCACGTTATGAAGCATTTGCATTAGCTGATGCTTGGTTATTAGCGAATACAATTTATATTCCTAATTCACAACAAACTCGTAGTCAATTAGTTTCTTATATCGTACCATTCACAGCAATGTACGCTTCAACTGGAACTGATCAATACAAGTTTAAAGGTATTCAGTTACAAGATGAAATCGTAACAGCTGAGCAATATGCAGCTGCTGAAGAAGCTTGGTCACAAGGTAATTAATTACCATAACAATGTAAATATATAAGTGGGTTCCTCACGGGGAACCCACTATTTAAGTTTTTATAGGAGGTAAAGATGAAAAAATATATATTATCAAGATTAGTTAAATCTATTATATCGATACTTCTAGTAGTTTCTGTAGTGATTGTAATGCTTTTCACATTAATACCAACAACAAAAATATTTGTAAGCGATACAGCTTTTCAAAAACTTTCTGGTAATGCGAAGATTACTTATAAGTATAATAAATTAGAGGAATCAGGTTATTTAGACTATTTAAGTTTAAGCGATGTATGTAAATCCGATTCATCAGATTATAATGCTTGTATGGTAATGGACAGTAATGAAAATTTAGCTGTAATTCAATTATATGTAGATAAAGGTTATGAAACTGAATTATTATCTGCAGATAGTTCAAGTACTTCATCGATTATTTTCTATCGATATTACAATGTTTTTGAATTATTGTACAATTTCTAC
>JAWXUG010000048.1:0-10502 GCA_044432885.1 Erysipelotrichaceae bacterium
TTTGTTGATATAAAAAAAGACAGTGGGTTCTGTCTAAGTTAAGTGTTAATAGGGTTTTAAGCGATAAAAAAATTTAGAATTTTAAAAATTATAGGTGCTTAACTGTAAAACTCAGGAGTTTATTTTTTTTGCGATATAATAAATCGAAACAATTAAATCAGAAATAAAAGTAATCAATCAGTTATCTGAAAACTTTTCTATAGAGTCTTTGGGTAATAGAGGCTACAAAATAAGTTATATCGATCAAATACTTATGGAACAAGAATTAAAGATTAGTGAGTCTGCACAAAATTTTAATTATCCTGAAAATAGGATAAATTATCTTATTGTTAAACTCTTGTCAACAACAGGTAGTGTTGAAAAGTATCAATTAATTGAGGAGTTGGGAATTTCTGAATCAACTTTAAATAATGATATATTTGAGCTTAAGAAAATTCTATTGTTAGAGGAAATAGAGTTAACAAATAAGAAGGGGTATTACAGTGTTCATGGTACGGAGTCAGTTATAAGAACTGCAATAAAAAAATATATTGATATTGATTTTTCTACAATATCATTATATAACTCAACGCTATTCGCTTTACAGATTGATGAAGAAGATATCGATTTTTTAAGCAGAGTGGTTATTGATGGATTGAAGGCAAACGGTGTTGAAATATTAGGAACAAAAGTAACTAATATAATTATTCACATCATTATTTTTTTATATAGAATTAAAAATGGTTCAACAATTAAATCGATTTCCAATGAAAAAGAAACTGGCGTTTACGGAATTATATCCGCAGGTATTTGCTCAGAAATTGCTAAATATTTTAATGTTAACATCAATGAAATGGAACAGGAGTACCTATCTCATTGTTTAAAAGGGAAGGGAATTAGAGATACTAATTCGAATTTGCTTAATGATTGTGTAGATAATTCATTTGAAATTATTAATGAGTTGTATGATGACATCTTATTGGAACTTCCGAATTCAAAAGAATCTTTGTACTTTCATGTAAACACAATGATGGAGAGAAGTGCTCCCATCAGCAAAATTTAATAAACATGTTGTACTTCCACATAGTATTGAACCAAATCACGAAGAGTGCTTTATTTATACGGTTATTTGTAAAAAACCAGTTCATTGGCATGGTGATGCTGAAGCACGATTGATTATGTATATAGGTATAAATAAAAAAGATAAATATAAAATCAACGATATATTTAGAGTGATTAGTAACATTGTGTCAAATAATGATTTGACTGAAAGATTATTGGATTCTACTGATTATGAATCATTTGTGAGTATAATCAGAAATCATATATAGAAAGGAGGACAGTATGACATTGGGTCATACCATAAAATGAGCATGATTAGTAGTTTGGTTCGAGATGAGTTGACGTTATTAGATGTATCTTGTGCAAATCAAGATGAATTGTTTACATTAATCGCTGATGTAACGCTAAAACTCGGTTACACGAAACCTTCGTATCTACAAGCAATTAAGGACAGAGAAAGTCAGTTTCCAACAGGATTACCTGTGCTTCCCTATGCTATTGCTATCCCACATACCTACCCTGAGCACATTGCAAAAAATGGAATAGGTGTTATTAGATTAAATGAACCAGTAGAATTTAATCAAATGGGATCAATGGATACAAAACTATCTTGTAAGTATATTTTCCCAATTTTTTTGGAAGGTAAATTACAAGTAGATGCATTATCTAGTTTAATGCAACTGTTTCAAGATGCAGAATTTTTAAACCTGATGGAAAAAGCTACAGGAGAAGAAATTCGCGAATATTTAACTAGTAAATATTAAGGGAGGAATTATGGGCAGAAAAATTTCAGTATTGAGTGTTTGTGGATCGGGTATCGTAACAAGCTCAATGATTAGTAACAGAATTAAAGACTACTTTACTGAAGAAGGATATGATATTTCAGTATCAGAATGTAATCCAAGTGAATTGGATGTTTATTTATCAAGAAGTACTTATAACTTTATTGCTTATTCAACACAAATACCAGATGATTTATCAATTCCTAAAATTGATGCTTTGCCATTAATTACAGGATTTGGTGCTGATGAATTTTATGAAAAAGCAATGGAAATTGTTAAGAAAGGGGAATAAAAATGTTAGAGGGTTTAAATTTAGTCTTAGATACATTTGGTGCAAATGTATTCGTTCCACTAGTAATATTTGTAGTAGCTAAAATTCTAAAAGTAACAACTAAAAAAGCTGCGTTCTCAGCAATGTCAGCAGCAGTTGGTTTGATGGGATTCACAATGTTAATTGGAGCTTACGGTCCAATTATTACGCCAATAATTGAAGGTATGGTTACCAATGCAGGAGTTCAACTTCCTACATTTGATATTGGATGGCCAGCAACTTCTGTTATTGCTTATAGTACTGAACTTGGCATCTTAGGTGTTGGTATTATCTTAGGTTTACAAGTTGTATTATTCTTATTAAAAGTTACTAACGTTTTCCAACCAACAGATTTATGGAATAACTATAGCTTATTCTGCTTTGGATCAATGGCTTACGTTTTAACAGGAAATTTCTGGATTGGTTTAATTGTAATGATCGTTATGATGCTTTACACTCAAGTATTCTCAGAAATGATTCAAAAAAGATGGAGTACATACTACAAATATCCTAACTGTGTATTAGCATCACTTCATACAGTATCTATTGCTCCATTTGCAATTGGTATGGATTATGTTTTAAATAAATTTGGATTATATAAAATTAAAGCTGACCCAGCTTCATTAAAATCAAAAATCGGATTAATGGGCGAACCAATGTTCTTAGGATTATTCCTAGGGTTAGGTATTGGTATTATCGGAAACATTAATGCTTTAGGTGAACTAGCTACTTGGGGAACTATCGTTCAAGCTGGTATTGCAACTTCAGCGGTTATGTCAGTATTCCCTAAAGTATCAGGTATCTTCTCTGGGGCATTTACTGCATTAACTGATGCAAGTAGAAAAACAATTTCTGGCATGGGTTCAGATAGAGAATGGTATTTATCAGTAAATGACGCTACTGGATATGGTGAAACAGCTACATTATTATCCGGTTTATTATTAATGCCAATTGTATTAATATTAGCTTTCATTTTACCTGGAAACTCAGTATTACCATTAATCGATTTAGTTGCTATTCCATATTGCATTCAACCAATCGTTGCATGTAGTAATGGGAATGTAGTTAAAACTATAGTTTCTGGTACACTTTGGTTTGCACTTGCATTATATGCTGGAACATTCTTAGCTCCTGCATTTACAGAAGTAGCACTTGCTGCTGGTGTAGATATTGGTGTTGGAACTGCAACTATGATTACTTCTTTCTGTATCGTATGTCAACCAGTTGCTACACTAATTTTGTATCCATTCATTACTGCAAACTATGTATTAATGGCACTTGTAATTGTAGTATTAGTAGTATTACGTGTTGGAATGTACAAATTCAAACCAGTATTACATGATCATTTAGAACAACAAGCAAGTTTAGAATAATTAAACATAATATCAATTGCCAATGATTAGTCATTGGCAATTACTTTAAGTAGATAAAGGAGTTATATGATTAAATTAGCATGTTTTGATGTTGATGATACCTTATATGATAGTAATACAGGCTCTGTATATTCATCAAGCGTTGAAGCCATCAAACAGATGAAAAAGAATGGTATTAAAATTGCCATCGTGACCGGAAGACCTCATTATGCTTTGGAGGATAAGATTAAAGATATTTGTCCAGATTATGTGATTGGTTCAAATGGGCAGGTCGTAATAAAAGAAAATAGTATTATTTCATGTACTAATTTAGAGCCTAAAGATGTTGAATATGTAAACAGTATATGTAGTGAAAAAAAGTGCCCCTTGATATTTAAATTTATTGATTCATGTGGTTGTAATCCATATGTGGATCAATTTACATGGAATAAAAGAATTAAAAATTCTGATGAAATGTTTAATTTTGTGAGCGATAATAACCAATTGCACAAAGAAAGAAATGTGCAAAATTTGATTATAAAATGTGATGAAAAGACTAAGCATTTAATTGAAACAAAGGTTCCTTATGTGGAATTTGTACATGCTGTTAATGGTGAATACGATATGAACTTAAAAGGCTATAATAAGTCAACAGGAATAGAGGTAATCTTAAAAGATTTATCTATTGAATGGGATGATGTATTTGCTATTGGTGACAATGAAAATGACATTGATATGGTCAAAAAAGCTGGATGTGGATGCGCTGTTGGTGGCGCTGTTGAAACACTCAAGTTGGTTGCTAAACATGTGAGTTTAAATATAGAAGAAGATGGTGTTTGTATTTTATTAAAAAGTATTTTAGAAGGAGAAGGTTATGAAAATTGCAATAGCATGTGATCCAAATGCAGAAAGTGCAAAATTGGAATTGATTGATTTTATTAACGCTAACCATTTAGCAGAAGTTCATGATTTGGGGTCAGATGATGAAATTTATGCGAATACAGCTATTGAACTAGCAACAAGAGTTGCCGCAAAAGAATTTGATAAAGGTATTTTGCTTTGTGGTACAGGAATTGGTGTGAGCATTACCGCAAACAAAGTCAAAGGAGCTTATGCAGCGTTAGCATATGATGTCTACTCAGCACAACGCTGTGTTCTTAGTAATAATGCGAATATTGTATGTATGGGTGCATTTACTGTGGGTTCGCAAACAAGAAAATCCATGGTTAAAGAATTTTTAACAAATGAATTTGATGTTACATGTGCATCTAAGCCAAAAGTGGATGCTTTCGTAGCGTACGATACTCGGAGATAATATATGAAAAAATTGTACTTTGGAAGCAACTTGAAGATGTACAAAGGAATTAATGATACCAAATCGTATTTATCGGAATTGGTATCACTAACCAAGGATATTGAATCAGTACAACTTTTTATTATTCCTTCTTATTTGTCACTTGAGACAGCATGTTCTGTATCAGAACATATTATGATTGGGGCACAAAATGTAGCATGGGAAAATGAAGGGCAGTTTACAGGGGACATATCGTGTAGGATGCTTGAGGAAGTTGGCGTAAAATTTGTAATGGTGGGACACTCGGAAAGAAGAAATATCTTTAAAGAAACTGATTGTGAAGAAAATAAAAAAGTATTAAATGCATTAAAAAATGATTTTAAAGTTTTACTATGTATAGGTGAAACAAAAGATGAAAAAGATTTAGGGTTAACAAGAAATATTCTTGAAAAACAACTTTTATCCGGGTTATATGGTGTGACTAACGAGCATCTTGATCGATTGATTGTTGCGTATGAGCCTGTATGGTCAATTGGGGTAAGTGGAATTCCCGCAACACCTGAATATGTTGAAAAAACACATGATTCGATTAGAGCTATTCTAGTTGAAATGTATGATCAAAGTGGAGAAGATATTACCATTTTGTATGGTGGTAGTGTTAATCCATATAATTGTGAGAAACTTATTGTAAAAAATAATGTTGATGGATTATTTGTTGGAAGAGCAGCTTGGGAAGCAGATAAATTTGATCACTTAATCAGAAATTCGATTAATGCAAGAAAGGAAAGGTAATGCTAAAAATGGAGAATATAATTAAAGTAAATGAATTGCCTTTTTCTGCAAGAAATGAATTAACAGACAATTATGTTTTAGCTACATACAGAGTATTTGATGTAACTGATCAAAAAATATTATCAAGCTGTGCCAAGTTTGCAGTAGGACAAAGTATCGGTACTTGGGTAAAAGTGAATGGAATCACCGAAGAAATGATTGAAAAATATCAAGCAAGAGTGATTGATATTGACTATAATGAGGAAGGCATTTTTACTTTAAGAGTTGCCTTTCCTTCATTGAATTTTGGCAATAGTTTTGCTAGTTTATTGACAAGTCTTTTAGGAAATGATGTTTCTACATCATTACAAATTAGATTAATAAATTTAGAATTTATTAATCAAGCCGCAAAAGATTTGGGTGTAAAACAAAAAAATGTAACCTCTATTGAAAAGTTGAGAAAAATAACAGGTATTTATAATCGACCAATCATATTGAACATGATTAAACCATGCCTTGGTTATAATGTTGAAGTGGGTGCACAATTTTTTAAAGAAGTAGCACTTGGATGTGTTGACTTAATTAAAGATGATGAATTGATGTGCAATCCATCTTATAATAGAGTTGAAGAAAGAATGAAACGTTACAAAGAAGTTGCATTAGAAGTTGCAGAAATAACGGGAAAAGAGACTATTTATGTTCCTAATATCACTGATCGTTATTCGGAAATGAAAAAACATGCCAAATATGCTTTAGAAGTGGGTATAAAAGCTGTAATGGTGAATTTTACTTTTACAGGATTTGATTCATTTGCAGATATTTGTGAAGAATTTGGACAAGACTTATTCATTCTTGGTCACTATGCAGGAGTATCGATTTATGATAGTTATAAAACTGGTATATCTAATGCAGTATACTTAGGTGTTTTACCTAGAGCTTGCCAAGCTGACGCAGTTATGACCATGACATCAAAAGATTATAGTTCGTTAAAAGGATTAGATGTATATAAAACTATACAAGCACAAACTAATGCCTCAATGATTCATCCGCTTGTTCCAACATTAGGGGGCGGAGTAACCATATTAGATTTAGAAGAAATGATTTCAAGATTTGGTAAAGATATTATTATTGGTATTGGTGGTGGGATACAAGGACATCCAAATGGTGCTACTTCTGGTGCTAAAGCTATTATGAGTGCAATTCAACATCTGTCCAAAGGAAGTTCATTGGAAGAATTAGTGAAAAAAGATGATGATGCAAGAATTTCATTTGAATATTTTTCAAATTTATAGAATGGAGACACAATGTTAGAAAATTTAAAACAAGAAATTATTGATATTTCTTTAGAAGCTCAAAACTTAGGTTTATGTAAACATAAATCAGGAAATTTTAGTATTAAGGATAAAGAAACAGGATATATTGTTATTACACCATCAGGTGTAGATCGTAAAGAATTAACAGTAGACAAAATAAGTGTCTTAGATCAAGAGTTTAATTTAATTGAAGGTATGAAACCATCGAGTGAAGTGCTAATGCATGCAAAAGTTTATGAAGCAAATCCTGAAACTTTTGGGATTGCACATACTCATTCTAAAGTAGCCACAGCATTTGCGGTACTAAATAAACATATTCCTGCTGTGATTTTTGAATTATTTGCCTTTAGATTAGACGAAGGAAAAATACCGGTATCACCTTATTTTTTACCAGGTACTATGGAACTTGCAGATTCAGTTGCAGCTACTTCACAAAAAAGCGATCTATTGTTAATGGAAAAGCATGGTGTTTTAGCACACGGGAAAAATTTATCAGAAGCTTTTCTAAGTGCTCAATATGTTGAAGAAATTGCGGATATCTACTATCACACATTAACCATTAATCAAGGAAAAGAACCTGAAACAATTGATTTTAGAGATTTTGCAAAATGGAAATATCCTGAGGATGTAAACCAATAATTAAAACTAATTATTTAAAATAAAACATGTCGATAAAAAGACATGTTTTATTTTGCGAAATTAATTCATATAGAATGATAATTACTAAAGGTAAACTGTATATAAGTGAAACTGAAAGTTAGTGAAAAGTCTTTCAGAATAAAAAAGCAAGAAAACAAAGATAAAAGTTTAGTATAAGTAAACAAAAAGTTTTAAATAAGGCTTGCAATTTTGAAAAAATAATTTATAATAAAATAGGTTTAACTACTTTAATCATAAAGTTTAGTGTTACTAAACAAAAGGGGGTATAAATGGACATAGGAAATCGAATCAAACAATTACGTTCAAAGTGTGGGTTAACACTTGAAGAATTAGCAAGTAGAACAGAGTTGACTAAAGGGTTTTTATCACAACTTGAAAGAAATTTAACCTCTCCATCGATTGTAACCCTACAAGATATTGCCGAGGCACTGGGTGTTAACTTAGAGACTTTCTTTAAAGAAGAAAAGGATGAAAAAATCGTTTTTAAACAAGAAGATTATTTCGTTGATGAAAAAGAAGATTCTAAAATCTTTTGGATCGTGCCAAATGCTCAGAAAAATGAAATGGAACCCATTTTATTAGAACTAAGTCAAAATGGACATTCTAAAGAGATTTTACCTCATGAAGGGGAAGAATTTGGTTATGTATTAAAGGGTAAGGTTGCCTTGGTTAATTTGGAAAATAACCAAACAACAATTATAAAAAAAGGGGAAACGTTTTACATTAAAGGAGAATTTAGACATTGTATCCGTAATGTAAGCAATCAAGTAAGTACCTTATTGTGGGCATGTACCCCACCGATATTTTAAGGAGGACAGGATGAAGAAGTTAATTCAATTTAAAAACATTGTTAAAGAATTTGACGGACAAATCGTTTTAAAAGGTATCAATTTAGACATTTATGAAAATGAGTTTGTAACCTTATTGGGACCATCAGGTTGTGGGAAGACTACTTTATTACGTATTTTAGCTGGGTTTCTTGATCAAAATGAAGGCCATGTGATATTTGATGGAAAAGATATTTCCAATGTTCCTGCTTACCAAAGAGAAGTAAATACTGTATTTCAAAAGTATGCATTATTTCCACATTTAAATGTGTATGATAATGTTGCGTTTGGATTAAAGATAAAAAAACAAAGTAAAGATATCATCGAACAAAAAGTAAGAAGAATGCTACTTTTAGTAGGACTTGAAGGGTTTGATAAAAGAGATGTAACCCTTTTATCAGGGGGACAACAACAACGTGTTGCGATTGCCCGTGCCTTAGTAAATGAACCAAGTGTTTTATTACTTGATGAACCATTAGGAGCTCTAGATTTAAAATTAAGAAAAGAAATGCAACATGAATTAAAGAAAATCCAACAAGAAGTTGGGATTACCTTTGTCTTTGTAACCCATGATCAAGAAGAAGCATTAACCATGTCAGATAAGATTGTGGTTATGAAAGATGGAGAAATTCAACAAATAGGCACACCAACAGACATTTATAATGAACCAATTAATGAATATGTAGCTGGCTTTATTGGTGAAAGCAATATTATTGAAGGTGTGATGAAAAAAGATTATCTAGTCTCTTTTGATGAAATTGATTATGAATGTGTAGATTTTGGCTTTAAAGAAAATGAAGAAGTGGATGTCGTGATTCGTCCTGAAGATATTAGTATTACTCAAAGAAATCGTGGATTATTAAATGGTGAAGTGAAGTCAGTACTATTTAAAGGGGTTCATAATGAAATTATTGTAGAAACGGTTTCAGGAACTTCTATTACCGTAAAAATGCATGTATTAAGCAATCATGATACAACCAATGAAGAGGCACAAGAAAAAATTAGTGCTAGTGATTTCTATATGGATATTGAAGATGTTAAAGAATTAAGTGATGCTGATGTCATTGCACGTGCAAATGCTCAGGCATGGAGTTTTGATGATGAAGACATTTCTATTCATAAAGTGGACTATGATATTAAAGAGGAAACAGGAAGCTATAGTTGTCGTTTTGAAACAACTAATGGAACTCATATTACAACTAAAATCACTGTAGTAAAACCAGTCTATACTGAAGATAAAAAAGCTCAGATTGGGGTTCAAGCCTTCGATTTCTATAAAACAGTAGAAGAAATTCAAGAGAGTATGGCCCTTGATACGGACCTTAAACAATGGGCTAATGCAACAGCGTGGAGCTTAGAAAATGAAGAATGGTTAGATATCTATGATGTGAAATATGATTTTGATGAAGAAGATATTAAAGAAGGAATCTATGATATCACCTTTGCAACAAAGGGACGTGAGTTTAAAGTGCACACAACAAGCTTTAGTGAAGTTGGGAAAAAGGTAGGACTAAAGTTTGACCAAGAAGCGATTCACGTTATGAGTAAGTTAGGAAGCTACTAATGAAGTCGTTTACTAGATTGGTCTACCCATATTTAGTATGGATGAGTATCTTTATCATCTTGCCTATGTTGATGATTGTATTTTATGCATTCACAGTAAAAGGGAATGATGTATTAACGATTCAAATAACCCTTGATAATTTCGCTCGTTTCTTCGCAGATACAATTTTCCCATCTGTATTGTGGCGCTCTCTTAAGTTAGCGATCAATGTAACGATTATCTGTTTAGTATTTGGCTATCCTTGTGCGTATGTAATTAGTCGATTACCTGTAAACAGACAAAGTATTATCATTCTATTAGCAACCCTACCTATGTGGATCAATATGCTTGTTCGTACCTATGCATGGAGAGGGATCTTATTAGATACGCCATTTAGCAGTGAAATGAAGGTGTATATTGGGATGGTTTATAACTTTATTCCATTTATGATTTTACAAATATATACTTCTTTGACGAAGATGGATCAAAGCTTATTAGCAGCAAGTGAAGATTTAGGAGCTACTAAATGGCAAACCTTTTTAAAGGTAACTTTCCCATTATCTTTGCCAGGGGTAGTTTCAGGAATCACCTTAGTATTTTTACCAGCGG
>JAWXUG010000049.1:0-10483 GCA_044432885.1 Erysipelotrichaceae bacterium
TAAAACTCGAGATTTTATCATAACCATTGTGAAAATTACATGTTTTTTAAATGAAAACTTCAGGAATTCTTTAGTAATTCTTAAGTTTTATTGAATTACAAATGACATCACTTTAAATATGTTTCTTTACAGTTTTTCAAATATTACTTTAAAAAACTAAATTAAACTATCCTTTACACCAAATTTTGTTTTAAAATCTTCATAACTATTAACCCAATCAAATTTCACTAGATTTGATATAGCTTCAAAATGCAATGTGTCACATACAATTTTATTATGTTCAACTTCTGTTAAATCACCATAGCCTTTACCCGCTTTAGTTTCAATGATAAAATAAATACCCAATTCTTGATTATACATTTTTTCTTTTTTACAGATAATCGCCCAATACGGAGAATAATTCCTATAGGGTGTATCAATCACAAAACCACCTTTTTCAGTTTCGTAAACAATATAACATTTTCTTTTAGTTTAAAGAAAGTTAATATTTATTAACTCTAATTTAATGGAAAATAACTACGATAACTTTATAAATGATATTTATATATAATTCAATCACCTAGTTTTTATTATTTTCCCTAACAACTTTAATATATTAATGACCAAAAAACCAAAAATGCGCAATCCACTGACTTTAGACATGGGGATAGCGTTTTTTCGCCCAGTTGTTTGCGTTATATAAAAGACTACTGTATAATTAAATTATGAAACAGATATTTAAATATAAGAGCTCGTCAAACATTGTATATAACTGTAATTATCATGTAATTTGGTGTCCTAAATACAGAAGGAAGGTTCTAATTGATGGAGTAGATAAGAGATTATTATCTATTATCGAAGGAGTTGCCAATGAAACCAATACTGAGATATTGGAAATTGAGATAATGCCAGACCATGTACACATTTTGATGTCAGTAAACCCACAGTATGGGGTAAACAAAGTTGTTAAACAGATGAAAGGTCGTTCATCTAATTTATTAAGGAAAGAATATCCTTGGTTAAAGAGCAGAATACCGACTCTTTGGACAAATAGTTATTTTTGTTGCACTGTAGGTGGTGCGACGCTCGATGTAGTAAAAAAATATATAGAAGATCAGAAATTAGTTTAAATAGAAGGAGACGAAAAATGAGCAAACCAACAGATAGTGCCGTATTTGAAATGCGCTTATTACCTACTCACTCGCAGGCAAAAAAGCTATTAGTTCTTTCAGAGCTTGGAAGAATTCTTTATAATGCTTGTCTTGGTGAAGCTCTTCGTCGAATGGATAAAGTTAAAAATGATCCATCATATAATAAGAAAAACTTTAAAGCCCTTGCGAAGCATTATAGCTTTAATGATTATAGTTTGCAAGCCTTCGCTATTAAGTGTAAAAACGAGTCTAAATTCTTGGATCAACTTGGAACTCATAGCGTTCAAAAGATTGCGACTCGAGCATATAGAGCTGTTCACAAAAAATCGCTTGGACAAGCAAAGAGAGTCAATTTTGTTAGACAAGGAACTACAGTTTCTCTTGAAGGCAAGACAAATAACACCTTCCTAATGTATAAAGAAGACTTAAATCTCGCAATTATCGCGAAGATGAAAATCAAAGTTAAAGAAAGAAAGAATGATAATTATAAAGCATATGTTATGCAACATCGAATTAAATTTTGCCGAGTAATCGTTAGATACTTTAACGGGAAGCCAAAGTTTTTCCTGCAAGTTGTCTACGAAGGGCAACCTCCGCAGAAAGTGGTTCTTGGTAGTGAAAAGACAGGTATTGATATCGGTCCATCAACAATAGCCATCGTCAACACCCAAACCTCAGAGCTAAAAACATTTTGTTCGGACATTCCAAAGATGAATAAAAAGAAAATCAAGTTACAGCGTAATGCTGCAAGAAAACTTCGCCTTGCTAATCCTCAAAATTATATTAAAAATGGCTCTGTTATTAAAGGAAGCAAGACGTGGAAAAAATCAGCCAACTATAAAAAGTTAGAAATCCGTATCGCTGATATGGAACGTCGCTTAGCTTTAAGAAGGAAACAATCTCACGGCGTGCTTATAAATGAAATATTGCGTCAATCTAATGAGGTTCACGCTGAAAAATTAGAATACAAAAAATTTCAGAAAGACTTCGGCCGATCTATTGGGGCGTGTGCTCCATCAATGTTTAATGAAAGATTAAAAAATAAAATTATCCAACTCGGTGGAAACTTCATCGAGATTAATACATATACAACAAAACTTTCACAAACCTGTCTTTGCGGAAACGTAAAGAAAAAAGATCTGTCGCAAAGACGACAAATCTGTTCATGTGGTATCAATCATCAAAGAGATATATTTTCTGCCTTCTTAGCGATATTTGTTAAGGATGGTCAAACATTAGATTTAGCATCTGCTAACCAAGAGTATAAAAACTATACGTTAGCTTAATATTTGTATGGGTCGAGATGCCGTCCCTTTAGGACTTAGAGTCAAAAAGTTCGAACACTTTGTGTACTTCGAAAGAAGTCAGAGAATTTAATCTAATAGAAGTTCGAAGTAATACTTCCGCTCATGGTCGATGCTCGTCAGATTAAGAGAGAGGCCGAAAGCCACATCATGTGGAGCGAAAAAGGAACAGAACCCCCTGAATTTATTCATGGGGAGTATCAGTATGTGATTGCTTGCTACGACACTTTACACACACTTGGAAAGGAATATCTTGTAGAAGATATCACCGAATTTGTTAAAGAGAAAGGGATTCATGTATGACTGTTTATCATGGTAGTACACAAATTATCCAAAGTCCCGATATAAACTTTTCGAAAAATTACTTAAATTTTGGAAAAGGTTTTTACTTAACAACCTACCTGAATCAAGCAAAACAATGGGCAATTCGCAAAGGAAGTAGACAAGGGAAAGTTGGCATTGTGAATGAGTATGAATTATTAGATAATTGGAAATATTTTAAAGGTTTATCTTTCGAAAATGAGAATGAACAATGGCTCGAGTTCGTATGTGGCTGTCGCAAAGGCGAACTAATAAATCTTGAATATGATATTATCGTAGGCAATGTTGCAGATGATGATATTTTTAAAACTGTTGATATGTATTTAAGAGGTTTATAGTCTGAAGAGAAAGTGATTGATGAATTAAAATATTACAAATTGAACGATCAAATATGTATTTGTAATCAGGAAGTCTTAGACAAAGTGCTGATTTTCAAAAATTCAAGAGAGGTAACTTGCAATGACTAAAAATTTCAATTTTGACACTATCTATAAACAGAATTTAGAACAAGATATCATATCTTTTCTTGCAAAAATACAAGATATAGATATTCGCAAAGCTTTCGATATTTACTATTCTAGTAAACTTTCACTGCAAATATCCAACAGTGAATTTGGAATCGAAAATTTAGATGCTAAATATTTAGCAGAAGATCTTATAGAAAATGAAAAAGAACTATTTAAAGATTAATGGTTTCAATAAATAATAGTATTCACAATAATATTACTACAAAATAAAATGAGAGGAACACGTCAACCATAAGTATATAACCCGTTATATTTTGTATATAATTATGCTGTAATAATGTACAGAGGAAAAGGTGATTAAAATACCACATATTAGACCAATTACAGATTTAAGAAATACCAATGAAATTTCAAATCTTTGCCATGCGAAAAATGAACCTATTTTCATTACAAAAAATGGATATGGTGATTTAGTTGTGATGAGCGTACAGACATATGAATCTTTACTTGATGAAAAAGATATTGATCGTGAAATAGCACTGTCAGAATTGGAACTTTTAGAAAGCGGGGGTATGGACGCAAGAAATGCACTTTCTACTTTAAGGAAAAAACATTTTGGATAAATACCAAGTGATTATTTCTTTAAGGGCCTACCAAAACATTGATGATATTTACGAGTGCATAGCAAAAAAATTATTTACTACACAAACTGCAACGCAGCTAATAGATAAATTAGAAGAAGCTATCCTTTCTCTTGAAACAATGCCGCAAAGATTTTTAAAAAGACGAGTGGGCGCTTATGCAAACAGAGGGTATAGACAACTCTTTGTGAAGAATTTTAATGTTATTTATAGGATTGATGAAACAGCAAAAAAAGTATTTATTATAACAGTAAGATATTCAAAAAGTAATTTCTAGTTTAATATTTATGAAATGAAAAAGAGAGTCTATAGTGCTCTCTGCGCTTTTATTATGGCACCCCCGACCGGAATTGAACCGATAACTAATTCTTAGGAGGAACTTGTTATATCCATTTAACTACGGGGGCTTGAACTTTATTATTATACACTTCTAAGATATTGAATACAATATGAACAAAAGGAATCAATACCCATAGATATTGATCCTTTTTTATTTAGCGATCGTTTCTGCTACTTTTTTAACGACTTCCTTTTCAAATGCACTTGGTATAACCTTTAATGAAGTTGGCTCTTTCACACAGCTTGCAATGGCATAGGCTGCATCAATTAACATTTGGTCTGTTACTTCTTTCTTTCTTGATGCTAATAAACCTTTAAAGATTCCTGGGAAGGCTAATACATTATTAATTTGATTAGGATAATCTCCTCGTCCTGTACCAAATACTTTCACTTTAGACTTCATGGCTTCTTCATAACTGATTTCAGGCGTTGGATTAGCCATTGCAAAGACAATTGGATCTTTTTTCATGGTATCTACCATATCTGCGGTTAATATATTTCCTGCAGATACTCCTATAAAAATATCAGCGTGTTTCAATGCAACATTTAAGTCCCCTTTTATTTGATTCACATTCGTATGTTTAGCAAGATGTTGATGCATTGGATTTAATTGCTCGATTTCTTGATGTAAAATCCCAAAACGATCGACCATGATAATATCTTTAACACCAAGTTGCATGATTAATTTACAAATAGCACAACCTGCAGCACCTGCTCCATTAATCACCACACACACATCCTTTGGCTCTTTACCTACTACTTTTAATGCATTAATTAATCCTGCAACAACGACAATGGCTGTCCCATGTTGGTCATCATGAAATACAGGAATATTAACCATTGGATGATTTTTTAGTTTTTCTTCGATTTCAAAACATTCTGGAGCTTTAATATCTTCTAAATTAATTCCTCCAAAACTTTTTGAAATAAGGGCGATATTATGAACTATTTCATCAACATTTTTACTTTCAATTACAATTGGAATTGCATCTACACCTGCAAAGGTTTTAAACAAAGCGCTTTTCCCCTCCATTACAGGAAGCGATGCCAATGGCCCGATATCCCCTAAACCCAATACTGCTGTTCCATTACTGATTACAGCAACTAAATTATTCACACGTGTATATTCATAAGCTAATGCTGGATCTTTTTCAATTTCAAGACAAGGATAGGCTACCCCTGGTGTATACGCTAGTGATAAATCTTCAAAATTTTCTACCTTAGCACGTGAGGTGACCTCAATTTTACCCTTCCATGCTTGATGCGCTTTTAATGCTTCTGTTTTAATATCCATCTGTTTTCCCCTTATTGTTTTTTAATATATCATAGTGCTAATAATATCGCAATCACTCCATTAAAAAGAAGTGTGTAAGCAATGATTTTTTTGAATAATTGATCGTTCACCTTCCCAACAATCATTCGCCCTATTTGTGCTCCTGCTAATGAGCATCCTACAAAGAGTAAAATATTATATAAGCTAAGCACACTAATATCTCCTATCATAAAATAGCTAATCAAATTTACAATATTCAATAATAGAAAATACAGTGAATTCATTCCTCTAAATTGGTTTTTGTCCATTTGCATTCCTGCAAAATAAATAATAACAGGAGGACCACCTAACGAACTAATACCGTTAAAAATACCGCTCAAAGAACCAAAGAAAATATCTTTTATTTTTGTCTGTTTCATTTCTACTTTAATATTTAACACAAAGATTAACCCCATCACAAAGATTAAAGTTCCAATAACAAGGTTAAACATCGATATACTGATGGATTGAGCTATTTGTACACCAACTGGCGTACAAATAAGTGCAAAAATGGTCACTATTAAAATATTTTTAATATTCACACTTTTATTGAGTTCAATTACATTCGATAGATTAATCGAAAAATAACTTAAGGTTAGCAAAGGCACCAATACTCTTGTATCTGTAAATAAGCCTAATATTGGCGTGATTAGTAAACCTGCTCCAAATCCTGTAATCCCTTGTATAATTGACCCTAGTAAGACTACTAGGCCATAGATAACTATCATTTTCTTCCCCCTTTTAAACCCTCTTTAAAATAAAAAGAATGTCACATACAAATTGATGTATGCAACATCTACTTACAACCAAATACCTACAATGATAGGTAATAATATCGCAGGTAAGAAATTCGCTATTTTAATATTGGTTACCTTCATAAAATTTAATCCAATAGACATTACCAACACATACCCTACCATACAAATTTGAACCAACAATTCCCCTTGCAAAATTGGTTCTAAAAACCCTGCCAACAAAGTAATGCTTCCTTGATAGATAAATACAGGGATTGCCGAGAATACAACACCTAGGCCAAGGGTTGCTGAAAGTAAAATACTACTAATCCCATCCAGTGCGCTTTTTAAAAATAAGACACTTGGATCATTTAATAATCCTTCATTTAAAGAACCCACAATAGCCATTGCGCCAACACAATAAACAAGAGATGCATTCACAAATCCTGTTGAGAAACTACTTAGATGAAACCTTTTTTCTAATTTTCCCGCAATCGAATTTAAACGATCATCTATTTTTAAGACTTCTCCAATTAAAACCCCTAATGCCAAACTTACAATTAAAACCATTTCATGATCACTTTTCAAAGTGGTTCCATCCATGGATAACATGTTTGTTAAGATTCCATTCAAACCAACAATAAATACTGCTAATCCTAAAGCTTGATTCAATGAATCTTGATAACTTTGTTTAATCCCTTTTTTTAATCCTAACCCGATAAGTGCCCCCAATGCTATACTGGTTGCATTAACAATTGTTCCTATCATCTTTTCACCTAGTTTCTAATAATAATATAACTTAAGTACGTAACAAACATCAATAACAAGAACAATCCTTGTCCACGTGTGATTTTATAATCTTTAAAGCTAAATAAATAAACTACAATCATAATCATAAAGCTAATTAATAAATCTATCATTAAGGTTGGATCCACATTTAATGCTAAGATACTTGTTGTTGAACCTAAAATAAATAATACATTAAAGATACATGAACCGACAACATTTCCCACTGCAATGTCCACTTGTTTTTTTCTTGCGGCAACAAGTGAGGTGACAAGTTCTGGCAAAGAAGTCCCTACTGATACAATCGTCAAGCCAACCAATTTTTCACTTAACCCTAGTGTTAAGGCGATACTTTGTGCGCTATTTACAACAAAGTCTCCTCCATACATAATCCCTGCTAAACCAATAGCAATATATACCATACATTTCAATACCGAAATAGATGCTTCTTCTTCATGCTCACTACTGTCTTGTTGAAGGACTTGTCTTACCATGTAGCCAACATAGGCAATAATCAATAATAATAGTATCATTCCTTCTAATCGATTAATTTGATAATCAGTGAATGAGAATACCATCAATAAAGCTGAGATAAAAATTAGAAATGGCATATCTTTTTTAACAATACTTTTGGTAACCGGTAAGGTGACAAGCACTGAAGATACCCCTAAACAGACTGCTAAATTAAAGATGTTTGAGCCAATTACATTACTTAGAGCAATATCATTAGAGCCATTTAACGCTGCTTGTATGGAAACAGAGGCCTCAGGGGCACTTGTCCCAAAAGCAACAATGGTTAACCCAATAACTACAGCTGGTATTTTAAATATCTTTGCAACGTTGCTTGCTCCTTCTACAAAGAAATCTGCACCCTTAATTAATAATAAGAATCCTACAAGTAATATACCAATATTTATCAACATAAATTTTCTCTCCTTAAAAAAAATAAACCTATGCTTTAAAAGCATAGGTCTTGTCAATTACTATTAAACCAGAACGTTACGTTCATGCTGTTGATTTAATAACCTTTAGGATGACTACTCCCCTATCGTTTATTATTGTACTAGACTCACTAATAAATAACAATCAATAATTGCTAAAAGTGAAAGAGCATGCGTCCATGCTCTTCCTATCTATATTAAATGAAGATGGGTTATCACTTCATAGCTTAAGGGTACATTTGTTTTATGAAGTTTATTTGATGCTTAGATGAATTTATATTGAATTTCTTTCTTTTGACAAACAAAAAAACCAATGCGGGGACAATGGTTTTTTCGCAATTCAATTATAAATTTTTGAATCAGAGGGGAAAAGTATATTTTCCTTGTTTGCTACTCTTAAACGTCGGTGTCTTTCTTAAGACATTTATATCATACGTCTTTTTCATGAAGTTTATATGACGGTAACATGAAATTTATGTGAACATATAAATCGATAAATTTACATGTACAGTAAGAAAGTCACTGCGGGGACAATGACTTTCTTTAATTATTATATTTTTAAATCTGAGGGGAAAAGTATATTTATTATTTACTTTGAATCAACGAACTTCAATGCCTCCTTCCTTATGATGATAGTATAGGATTTTATCATGAAGTTTATATGAGGGAAAGTTGAAGTTTCAGTGAAAAATTATGTGAAATTGTGTTTACCAAAATAACCCTGTTAAGCCAATCATAATCGGCATCGTGAATAAGCATAGAATTGTTGTTAAGCTTACGACCTGCGCTGCATAAGTAAAGTCTTGATCATATAGTTGGGCCAACATAGCACATGAACTTGCGGTAGGTGTAGCAGCTGCAATAAGGGCAACCAGTTTAATGGAATGAAAACTTTCTGGTATAATCGAGAATAAACTAACCACAATCAATGGGGTCAAAATTAAACGCATTAGCACTACCTTATAAATGATTGGTTGATTAAAGATACTTATTAAAGACTCTTTAGCAATATACATCCCTAAAACCATCATTGCTAAAGGTGTATTTATTGTCGCAAAGCTGGATAAAACATCTGTCAGCATGGTTGGAAGCCCAATGCCTATGATCATAAAAATCATCCCTGCGATAACTGCTAATACATTAGGGTTCATCAACACCTTTTTAAAGGCCATTTCTTTTCTATTATCTGACATCAAAAAGACTCCATAACTCCATAAAGATAGATTGAATACGACAATATAAATAGATAAATATAAGATATATTCACTTCCTAGTAAAGCTTCTACTAAAGGAATCCCCATAAATCCCACATTACTGAACCCTATTGCAAAGCGATTTATTCTTTGATTTTTATCAAAAAATAAAGCTGCTAAGATAAAACCTGTTAATGTTGCGACAACGGATAAGCCTAAACACACCAACATATTGATCATAATTTCTTGTGATAATGTAATTAAAAATGATTTAAATACGATACATGGAGAAACCACCTTTAATAAGATCGTTGATAAGCCCTTACTTGTTTCTTCATTTACCCACTTATAGGAATAAATCGCGTATCCTACAGACATCATTAGAAACATTTTAATGATTTGGATAAATAATGTGATTGCTATTTCCATAAAAAACCCCCAATTGTATTCAATTATACATCAATTCACATTGAACTCAAAGAAAAAAGGCTTAGTCGCCTTTTAACTGTTTTAACTGTATATTTATTTCTACCTTATCAATGATGCCTTTAACAATTTGATCGACCTTACTATTTTCGCTATAATCTGCAAAAGCGATAAATGTCGCTCTTTTATCTTTTAATAATGGTTCTGCATATTTCACCTTTGTTTTTTCATTTTGGTAAATTGCAATTGAATAGCCATCAAACTGCGATACTACCTTCATACAAGGGACATCTGTAAACCCGTCCCCAATATAAATCATATGATCAAAGGATACATACTTTTCATCATCTGATGTTGCCTTATTTAAATCTACATCGTTGGACTCATCTAATACCCCTTTATTAATTCTAAATAAATATTGGGTTTTTGTCGTATAGTTGACAATTCTAGCTGGCCAATCCGCATGTCCTTTTTCATTATAATGAAATCTACACCCATAGATTTTTTTAAACTCATCGGCAATGCTTGTTCCCTCAATCATCTCTTGAAGTCCACACGAAATAATATAGTGTTCTACTTCAATTCCTCTTTCTTTAGCATAAGCATTGATTCTTGCAAACCATGTCTCTACTCCTGGAAATAAATCAATTTCTTCTCCACACTTTTGAAGATATTCTTTCGTTAAGTGTTTTGACTTTTGAATCATCCAATACATATAAGAGGCCATTGGATCCATTTGATTTTCCATAGAGTTGATGGAAACTTCTTTCCAAAAGTCTTTTGGTGATTCATACCCAATCGATTCTATATAGCCAAATTCTTGCATGTCTTTAGGACTAAGTGTCTTATCAAAGTCATACATGATGGCCATTTTCTTATTGCTCATATT
>JAWXUG010000050.1:0-10368 GCA_044432885.1 Erysipelotrichaceae bacterium
ACAGATGCACAATATGATACACTAAAGGAAGCCTACCAATCTATTTTTGAAAAATTGAATTAAACCTTAAGACATCACCTTAATTGGTGGTGTTTTTATTTGATTTATACCACTTAAGTACGAATTTATACCACTTAGACAAATAGTAACCATTTCATTTTTTTCGTGATAAAATGAAATTATCAAAGAAAGGAAGCTTATATGAAAATAATCTTTCAAATCCAAGAAGAACTAGCTGAAGATGAAATTCATATTCATTGTCATGAGTTAAATGAAGATATGATGAGAATACAAAAACTAATTCAAGATAAATTTAAGGGTAAAGATATTGTCGTTTTCAAAGAGGATGTAGAGTACTATATTCCTATACAGCAGGTTTTATTTATTGAAACCTCACTTAGAGAATTAATTGTCCATACTGAGAGTGATATGTATGTTATAAAAAAGAAACTGTATGAGTTAGAAGCACAACTACCTGATCATTTTACAAGAATATCAAAGTCAGCTTTGGTTAACCTTAATAAGGTTTATGCAATTAATCGCTCAATTGTATCCAGTGGCTTAGTAGAGTTTCAAAACACTTCAAAGAAAGTCGCTGTTTCGAGAATGTATTATCAGGAATTTAAGGAAAAGATGAAATGGAGAAGAAGTTCATTATGAGAAAAACAAAAAATATAATTAAAGGCTTAATGTTTATTTTATTTGCAGTGTTACTTATTGCATCAGATCAACAATGGTTCGGAGAAATTAATGTATTTAGATGGTTAATTGTCATCTTTTTTGGCTATCTAACCCTATCTTATTTATTGAAAAGAAAGTTCATTACGATGGGCTTATGTGCTCCAATTACCTATTATTTTATACAACCGTTATTATTTTTACCTGAATTATCAATTTGGTTATTACTGGCAGTATCGATGTTAATTTCCATTGGATTATCGATGATATTTGATCATCCATCCCATATTGAATTCACATATGATAGTAGTAAAAATAAGGATTACCGTAAGAACGATTATATCATTGATGAAGAAGAAGTTGTTTATGAGGATGGTAGTAAGCAAAAGAGAATTTTCGAGGCTGCGACAACATATTTGTATACTGATGATTTTGATGAGAAATATTTAAAATGCAAAGCTTCTGCATTAGAGGTATACTTTAGACAAGGAAGCAATGATAAACAATCTGTTACTTTGAATTTAGAAGCTATGATGAGTGCTGTTGAAATTAATGTGCCTAGAAACTGGTATGTCGTCTTGGATATGGATAGCGAAGCAAGTGTGATGGAGAATAATTATCAGGAGGCACAAACAAACTTTACCCTTTTTGTAAAAGGGCGTACTAAATTTTCGGCTATAGAAGTTAATTACATTTAAAAAAATATTCTTAATATAAACTTAAGATTGCATTTGATACGCTTTTGGTAAATAAATGATATAATATACAAAAGAGGTGATTGGATGAAATTGAAACTATTTATACTTGAAAATTGTCCACATTGTATCAAAGCGCGTGGTTATTTAAGTGAGTTATTAAAAGATCCAAAGTATCAAGCGGTAGAAATTGAACTAATCGATGAAAACAAACAATCAGAGCTGGCAAATAGTTATGATTATTATTATGTGCCTACATTTTTCTATCATGAAAAAAAATTATTTGAAGGTTCAATGACAAAAAAAGATGTTCAAAATGTACTTGATGAAGTTTTATCTATATGAGGTTTTTAAGACGTAGATATAAATCACAATATCCGAGTTATGAAGGCATTCAGTTGGTCCAAAGTGGTCATCATTTCCCTTTTTATTTAGAAGATCTTGAAACGATCTACTTTGATATTATATTAGAAAATACACAGGAAAAAGTGGGAATGATTGATTTGAGAATAGGAATGAATGATTACTATTATTATCTAGGGCAAGTAGGATACAATATTTTGGAAAAATATCGGGGCCATCATTATTCATATAAAGCATGTCGCGTATTATTTGAAATTGTCAAGGCTCAATATAAGATGAAAGAATTATGGATTACATGTTCCCCAGAAAATATTGCATCTTACAAAACATTGGTTAAATTAAAGGGTGAGCTCATGGAAACAGTTCGCGTGCCAAAGACTCATGAACTATATTATCGCAATGAAAGAGTTAAATGTATCTTTAAATATGATTTGATGGAGTAGATTATGAATCGTTTAAAAAGATTAATTAACAGTCGTATGTTTCAAGTTACATGCTTGATTATCTTGCAAGCATGTCTTTTATATTTGATGTTGTTTATAGCGATTAGATTAGATACGGGATTAACCACCTTGTTAACTATTTTAAGTGCACTTATTGTCATTTATGTTTTAAATAAACACGGAAATCCTGTTTATAAGATGGCATGGACCATCATCATTCTTTCTATCCCATTAGTGGGAGGCGTGAGCTATTTATTGTTTGGTGGTCGTAAAATGCCCAAAAATCTAAGTCGTTCCATGCTTAAGTCACTAGAGGAATCTTCAATCTTTCAAATTCAAAGTAAAGAGGCTGATAAGCTACTTTATGAGTTAGATTCCAACATACAAATGCAATATAGATATGTTAAAGATAATGCTTCTTTTCCCTATCATATAAATACACAAACAAGTTATTTTCCAAGCGGAGAAGCAATGTTGAGTCAATATTTAGAAGATTTAAAACAAGCAAAGCATTTTATCTTTTTAGAGTATTTTATTATAGAAGAAGGGCAAATGTGGGATGGAGTCCTAGCTATTCTTAAAGAAAAAGTGAGTCAAGGTGTCAAAGTTTATGTGATGTATGATGATGCAGGATGTCTTGAAACATTGGATTATCATTATGATGATTACTTGAAAGAGATAGGAATCCAAGCGGTTATTTTTAATCCTATTTCTGCAAAATTGGTTGTAACAATGAATAATCGTGATCATCGTAAAATGACAATTATAGATAATCAAATTGCTTATACAGGAGGCATCAACCTTGCGGATGAATATATCAATCAAAAACAACGTTTCGGCTATTGGAAGGATAGTGCTTTACGTTTTGAAGGAGAGGCTGTTTGGAATTATACAGTAACATTTATTCAATTTTATAATGCGATTGTAAAAGGAGAACATTTAAACTATCACGACTTTAAAATAGAGCATGATTTCATACCATCTTCATCTTTAGTTTTGCCATTTAGTGATAGTCCAACAGATGAAGAAGAAGTAGGACGTAGTGTTCATTTAAATATGATTAATAAGGCTAGACGTTATATTTATATTCATACTCCTTATCTAATTATTGATCATGAAATTATTGTAGCGTTGAGTTTAGCAAGAAAAAATGGGGTAGAAGTCGTCATTAGTACCCCGCATATCCCAGATAAATGGTATGCATTTGGTTTGACACAAAATAGTTATCAAGAATTATTGAGTGCAGGGATTAAAATTTATGAGTTTACTCCAGGATTTTTGCATTCTAAAACCTTTATTTCTGATGATGAAATTGCATTAGTAGGATCTATCAATATGGATTATCGAAGTTATTATCTTCATTACGAGTGTGGTGTTTTATTGAATGATCCAAAGACTTTAGAAAGCATTAAAAAGGACTTTATAGATACATTCGCTCAATCACAAGAAATTACATTGGCTAGTGTTGAACAAACACCATTTTATAAACGTGTTTTTCGCTCTATCTTGAATTTGTTTTCACCACTCATGTGAGACTTGCATTTATAAGGAATGCTCATTATAATATTGAAGAGGTAATAAAAAGATGAAAATAGGATTAGTACTTGAAGGCGGAGGGATGCGCGGGGCTTATACAGCAGGCGTATTGTCTTGGTTAATTGATAACAATATAGAATTTGATTATGGAGTCGGTATTTCAGCAGGGGCAGTTAATTTATGTAACTTCTTCATGAAAAACAAAGAACTTTTATATGACATACCAGTAAAATATATGCCAAATAAAAAGAATGTTGGATTATATCCAATTGTTAAAGAACGCAGATATGTTGGCTATGATTACATGTTTGATGATTTATTGAAAAATGAACTTAAGTATGATACTCGTTCATTAAAAGAGAATAAGATTAATCTAGAATTTGGTATTTATGATTTAAATACTTGTCAAACAGACTTTTATAATGCAAGTGATTTAGATGATGAATTAAGAATGTTAAAAGCATCATGTACATTGCCAATCGCTGGAAGAATTGTGGATTATAAGGGACATCGTTTTTTAGATGGGGGCATTTCTGTAATGATTCCTATCCAACGAAGTATTGATCAAAAAATGGATAAACATTTTGTGATAGTTACCAAACCTGAAGGCTATGTACGCAAACCAGCAAGTGAGTTTATGCGCAAACTGATGGCTTTTAATTATCCAAACTATCCTAAAATGGTAGAAGATTATACCCATCGTCATGAATCGTATAATGCACAAATGGAATTGATTGAAAATAAAGTACAAGATGGCAGTTGTTATTTAATGAGACCAAGTATTGATATTCCAGTAAAACGATTCAGTGGAGATCCTGAAAATTTAAAAGCTTTGTATAAATTAGGCTATGAAGATATGGAAAATCAAAAAGAAGAAATTTTAAATTTTATGAATAAAGCGATGTAGGATTACATCGTTTTTATAAACATTCATCCCAATAATTTGGGAAAATGTTATACTATTAAAAAAAGGAGGCTAAAATGAATGCTAAAAACTCTACCTATATTTGTATTGATTTAAAGTCTTTTTATGCCTCTGTAGAATGTGTAGAGAGAAAGCTTGATCCAATGACAACCAATCTTGTAGTAGCAGATCAATCTAGGACTGATAAGTCAATATGTTTGGCAGCGACCCCCTCTTTAAAATCATTTGGTGTTAAGGGGAGGTCACGCCTTTTTGAAGTTAAACAAAGACTTAAACAGGTTAACTATGAAAGGCAAATAAAGTATCGTAATAAATTAAAAAGAAAATCATGGAACATCGATGAAATTAATGAGGATCCCAGTGTTGAAGTTGATTTTATTATTGCGCCACCAAGAATGGCCCATTATATTGAGTATAGTTCAAGAGTATTTGATGTTTATTTAAAGTATGTAGCAATGGAAGATATTCATATTTATTCTGTAGATGAAGTCTTTATTGATGTGACCAGTTATCTAAGAAGTTATGGTTTAACGGCTTATGAATTAGCTAATAAAATCATTAAGGATGTACTACAAACAACCAAAATTACTGCCACTGCAGGAATTGCTAATAACCTATATTTAGCGAAGGTTGCAATGGATATTTTAGCTAAACATATTCCTGCTGATAAAGATGGGATTCGGATTGCAGAATTAAATGAGCATACGTATCGAGAGCAGTTATGGAATCATGAACCATTAACTGATTTTTGGCGTGTAGGAAAAGGATATGCAAAAAAATTACAGGAATATGGCATTACAACAATGGGGGAAATCGCAAGGTGTTCTTTAGGTAGTTACCAAGATAAATACAATGAAGCTTTTCTTTATAAATTATTTGGAGTAAATGCTGAGTTATTGATTGATCATGCATGGGGAGTTGAGCCCTGTGAAATGAAGATGATTAAAAGCTATCAGCCTCAAGCAACTTCTATTGGTAGTGGTCAAGTTTTACATAGCGCCTATACCTATGATAAGGCAAGAATTGTCTTAAGAGAGATGGTTGAATCATTGGCTTTAAAATTAGCTGATTTGCATTTAATGAGTTCAAGCTTAACTATGACGATAGGTTATGATATTGAAAATTTAACAGATACTAAAATAAGCGAATATTATCAAGGGGCGATTACCGTTGATCCGTACGGAAGAAAGATTCCCAAACATGCACATGGGATTGTTCATTTTAATGGGTTAACTTCTTCTCAAAATGAAATGGCGGAGGCAGCTTTAAAAAAATTTGAACAAATTGTTGATGATAGGCTTTACATTCGCAGATTAAATATTGCGGCCAATCAAGTAACCCAAGAAGTATTTAATCATTACCCCAAAGGTGAACAACTCAATTTATTCGAAGATCAAAAAGATCATTTAGATCATGAAGTTCTTTTAAAACAACGTGAAAAAGAAAATAAAGCGATGAAGGCGATGAATACAATAAAAAAGAAATACGGGGGAAATGCAATATTGAAAGCTTCAAGTCTAAGTGAAGGCGCTACTCAAAAAGAAAGAAATCAACAAATAGGAGGTCATAAAGCATAATGAAAGAAAGAGATTACTCAGATATCATTCATTTAAAAAGACCTAAATCGATTTATCCTAAAATGTCACTTGAAAATCGTGCTGCTCAATTTGCTCCTTTTTCAGCAGTATCAGGACATCATGAATCAATCATTGAAGTTGCAAGAATCGTTGATTCAAAGACTTTGGTAGATGAAGATAGCAAAGCTTTGATTAATCAAACTTTGACATATTTACAAGAGCATAAGCACCAACAAGCTACCTTTATTGTGTTTGAACAGGATGAGAAAAAAACAGGTGGTAAACAAATCGAAATAAGCGGCAAAGTTAAGAAAATAGATGATATCTATCAAGTGATTATTTTACAAGATAAACGTATCATTGAGTTGGAGAATTTAATCGAAGTTACTCTTTAAAAACATCATGAGCGATTTACTCATGATGTTTTTAGTATATTGGATTAATGTCTAGTTGTTGATGGATATCCGAAATACATAGCTGAAGATTACCACTTAACTCATAATAGTATTCAAGTTTCTCAAGATAGAGAGCACTTTGCTCAGGATTATCTATAGTAGCTTTATATAAAGTAGCCATTTCATAATATTTACCAAGCGCAAAGTAGGATTGATATTCTTCACTTGTTCTTTTATCTACCCCGATATCATTCACTCTATCTACTAAACGATAATATTCTTGATCTTCGATGTACCAGCTTAAAGTTGATGTGCTGGGTGTATAGCTATAGGATAGGGCACTGATTATTTCTGTGATAAACGTAGCCGCAAAAATAAACAAGAAGAAAGATAAGAAGATGATGATCATAATGTTAAGACTAGATTTTAATTTATTCATTGATGAAAGCCTCCTCTATAATGGTGCTTACCTTTCCTTCATTTAATGTTTCGAATGATAAGGCATCCTCTATGCTTACATTCAAATAAGTGTGAAGCAACTGATTAATCAAAAAAGTCATTTGATCAATAGATATTTCATGTTGGCCAGAAAATTGCAGTGGATCGTCATATTCGTCTTGATAAGCATAATTGTAAAAAGAAACGATATTACTTGCTAAGTAATCAAAATCACTTGATTCAACAGATTCGGGTTTTAAATATATTTCGATGATATCTTCGTAGATATAACTATAGCTTCCACTACAATAATAGACAGTACGATAAGTATCAAATGCATCATTCCCATAAAAAGAATTACTATCGTAATATCCTTTGAATCCTATAAAGTCATAGTCTTCTTCAAAACGATCTAATATGGTAATATGTTTTTCGATGTTGGCAGAAACACTAGTATCTTGAATAAAATCAACGATATCCCACGAAAAGCCAATTAAGAAGAAAAACAACACATTAAGAAGTAACAATAGAATGATAATGGTTGTTGAAACACTTTTTTTCGCAAATTGTTCATTTTTTTGATAGACATCTTCCCTGGTTTCTTTAAATTGCTCTTGATAGTTTTCCATAAAATCACGTTCTTTTTGAAAGTATGGATTTTGTGTGCCACAGTATGGACAATAGGCATCTTCCATTTGAAGATTATTGCCACAGTTTTTACATTTAATCATAATAATTCCTTTCTATATCTAAGAAAAAGCTATCAATCATTTCATAGTCAAAGATTTCTTCTTGATCCGCTTCATCCATGATGTTTATAAATGCTTCTTCACTTATGCCAAAACTTAGTATATAAGTCAATTTTTCTTGATGATATTGTTCTAAAAGAACCATTTCTTCCTCAGTATATACGCCATAAGTATAGTAGGTAAGATCGTGATAATAGGTTATCGCTATTTCTGATAGTAGGGTATGAAAAGAAAGGTTCAAATCAATGAGTTCTTCACATAAGGCGATATTGGTATATTCGCGATATTCAACGATAAAGTTATGATGTGACCATGAATAAAAGCTATAGGGTGAATCTTTTGCGTAATACTCATTTTGATAGGTGACAATGGCATCATAATCTTGGTCTTCATACCATGCGTCTAATATCGGAAAGGTTTCTTGTTGCCAAGCGATTTGTTGACTTAAAGCATCTGTTGAAACACTATCACTAAAATCGTGTAAGTAGAAGGAAATCCCCGTAAAAGCTGCAACCATAAACAAGCATAATCCAACGACACTCATAATTTTAAAAGTATGCTTTCCCTGGCGCTTAAACTCTTGTTGATATAGTTGTTTAGATACACCATCTAATTCACCTAAGTCATCTTTAATTGATTTCATTTTATGTTTATACTGCTTATGGCTACCTGCTACATTTAAGTATCCGCAATAAGGACATCTTGTTTCATTTTCATGAAATTGTGCCCCACAATTTTGACAAATCATTGTACTCTCCCTTTTTTTTAATAAACTATGAATATTATAGCATTTCATAAATGTGATTTACATGTAAAATAAACAGTAATTAGCTAAAAAAACACTGTTAGTTTAATTGACAAAGACATTTAATAACTATAAAATTTATACAAAGGAGAAGGAACGTGGAGATATTTTTAGCATTCGTTTTAGTGTTTGCTGTAGCGATAGCAATACTAGTATTTTATATCAAAAGCAAAGCAAGAAAATTATCTAGACAACTGTTTCAAACTGATTCTCTTATAGATGGCTATCAAAATCAGCTAGAAGAGTTATCAAACATTCCTAAATCCGTTTCGGGAATGACCAGAATATATCTGCCGCAAATAGCGAAGGACTTTCCAGAATTTAATTACGAGGAATTTAAACAGCGCTCACAAGTCATGTTGTTGTCATCATTTAAGGCAATTAGTAAGAACAACGTAGGCTTATTAGAAAATGCATCCCCGGATTTAACGAGTAAAATCGCATTGAAAATTGACGATAATATTCAACAGAATCGTAAAGAGACGTATCAAAATGTGAAAATTCACCAAGCAGAAATTACGGATTATCGTAAGTTGAGCGGAACATGCATTATTACGTTGCAGTATGCTTTAGGATATAAGTATACCTTGTACGAAGAAAATCGTTTAGTGGATGGTAGTGAAACGCTTAAAGAACAGTGCCGATACAATGTGGATATTATTTATATTCAAGATGTTGGCTTAATGGATAGCACTACACAAACAGCATTTGAATCAGTGAAATGTCCTAATTGTGGAGCACCTGTAAAAACACTGGGTCATAAAGTGTGTGAGTATTGTGGATCAAAAGTGGAACAAGTAAATGTTAGAGTATGGTGTATCAATGATTTTAGAAAAATATAAACTAGGAGGAAAAAATTATGGGATTAATTAAAGCTGCATTTAATTCATTATCAGGATCACTAGCTGATCAATGGTTAGAAGCAATCCAACCAGCAGACATGGGGGTTCAAACCTTAATGACTTATGGTACTGCTGTACGTGCAAATGATTCAAGATATGGAAACAAAAAGGGAACTGCAGATATCATTAGTAATGGTTCAAAAATACAAGTGTATGACAATCAATTAATGATGATTATTGATGGTGGTAAAGTGGTCGATTATACTGCAGAGCCTGGCTATTATACAGTGGATACTTCATCGGCACCATCTCTTTTAAATGGTGAATTTAAAGATACTTTATCCAATGCATGGGAACGTATTAAATTTGGTGGAACAACACCACAAACACAAAAAGTATATTATATTAATTTACAAGAAGTTAAAGGAATTAAATTTGGTACAAAAAATCCTGTGAGTTATTATGACACAGAATTAGATGCTGATTTATACATTAGAGCACATGGTTCTTATTCGATTAGAGTAAGCAATCCAATTTTATTTTATCAAGAAGTTATGCCACGTAATTTAGATCAAGTAGAAGTGAGCGATGTGAATGAACAATTCTTAAATGAATTCATTTCAGGCTTACAATCATCGATTAATCAAATGTCTGCTGACGGTATAAGTGTTAGACGTGTGGCTTCTCAATCAACAACCTTATCAAAGTATATGGCTACCGCTCTAGATGAAGATTGGAGACTTACTCGTGGATTTGAAATCCAAGCAGTAGGGATGGAAGTTTCTTATGATGAAGAAACTAAAGAATTATTCAAACTTCGTTCTCAAGGTGCTATGCTTAAAGATGCATCAGTACGTGAAGGATATGTTCAAGGATCGATTGCTCGTGGTATGGAGGCAGCTGGATCAAATGCAAATGGTGC
>JAWXUG010000051.1:0-10282 GCA_044432885.1 Erysipelotrichaceae bacterium
ATAAGCTATAATACGAGGTATAAATACCTCGTATTTTTAAAGGGAAATGGATATGGATGTAACTTTAAGGGTTAAACAAATACTACTTGTACTGTTGAACCAAAACAAACCCATTTTAATGAATGATTTAGCTAAAGAAATTGCAGTAAGTAAACGCACGGTACAACGTGAATTTGACTATCTTCAACAACTATTAGCTCCTTTTAGTTTGCGCTTAATATCCAAAGCTTCAGTAGGTGTATGGATAGAGGGGAGTAATGAATATAAAGAAACTTTAAAAAACGAATTAAATAGTCAAGATATTATAGATTTTAATGATAAAGAATTTAGAAGAAAAAGTATCATTTTAGAATTGTTACAAGAAAAAGGATTAAAAAAGATATATTGGTATAGTAGTAAATTTAAAGTAAGTGAGGCAACCATCAGTAGTGATCTTGAAGCAAGTGAAAAGTGGCTTAGTGAACAAGGTTTAACTTTATATAAAAAACCTGGTAGTGGAATTCAACTTGAAGGAAGTGAGGAAAACTATCGACGCGCAATTCGATTATTTATCGAAGAAAATATTCATAGTCATTTTATAAAAGAAATTTATGATTTAAATTTTGATAAATTAACGCAACTGGATTCATTTAAAAATTATGGGATTGCACATATGTTAAACGAAGAAGTGTTAACAAAAGTGAGTAAGGTGATTGCCAATTTATACGCGAATTATTTCTTTAATTTCACACAAGATTCCTACATGGCTCTCATTTTACATGTAGCGATTGCAATGCAACGGATAAAAAATGATGAGACGGTAGAAACCAGTGATAAGTGGATGAATTTATTACAAAAGGATGAAGATTACAAAATGGCTGAGGCCCTTGTGTTAGAATTGGAAAAAGAATTTGAGGTAGCGATTCCAGAGATCGAGATAGCCTATATTTGTTTGCACATCAAGGGAGCAAAACATGAAAAAATTCTTGACGCACAAGAAAGTGATGAAGAGCTAAAAGTACTCATACATGATATGGTGTTTGCATTTGATGAACAAATGGCCTATCCATTAATGCAAGATGAAGTATTTGTTCAAAGTTTATTAGCACATATTCGTCCAACCCTTATTCGACTTCAACATGCAATGGGGATCCATAATCCGATTCTACAAGAGATTAAAACAGAATATTACGATGTTTATCATCGTTGTATCAAGGTTGCACAGGTTGTTGAGAGGTATTGTGGGAAACCTCTACCAGAAGATGAAATAGGCTTTTTAACTGTTCATTTTGGTTCTGCACTAGAGCGAAATGAGAATAAACAAAAGGTTACAAGGATTGTTGATATTGGGGTTATATGCTCAAGTGGCATAGGAATTTCTCATTTGATGGCATCTAAAATAAAAAAGGTTTTTAAAGATCAAGTTCATGTAAGAGCGTATAGTAAATATGATATCGATAAGGGAAATTGCGGAAACGAAGATTTCTTTGTATCTAGTATTAAAGTTAATTACAATCATTTGGATGTGATACATGTAAATCCTTTATTAAATAGTCAAGATATGATGGCTATCTCTAATGCTTTTATGCGTTATATAGATACTCCTAAACAACAAATAATAGAAGAAATATCTTTTGAGATTGAACATATTCACCAAGTAGTTTCTCAAATTAAGTTGTTACTAGAAAATGTCCATTATGGCATATTAGATAAAGAGTTAAGCTTGTTAAAGGTCCTTCAACAAGTAAGTAGTTATATGAGTGAGGACAATGATTCTAAACAACAAATTATGGCTGATATTTTAGCTCGTGAAAAACTATTCACACAAATTTTTCCAGAGTATGGCTTTGCGTTATTTCATGCAAGAAGTCAGGGTGTAGATAGACCATTGTTACACATTTATTCACCCGATGAAGAGTTGATATTTACAAGTGATGAATTAAAACGTATTCAAACAATTTTTGTAATGTTAATACCATTCGATGAACATATCGATGAAAATGCCAATATGTTAGGCTATATTAGTGGGCAGTTGTTAGATAATACAGAGATTTTTGAAGCAATTGCTTTAAGGGATGAAAGGGCGATAAAGAAACAATTGGATAAAATGATGAAAGCGCATCTTTCTACATACATCCTTTAAAAATTAGCGATTTAGCTATAAAATAAAGAACGGTTGAAGTATAATAATAAATGGAGGTTTTCTATGAAATTACAAGTAGCTATCATGTTTGGCGGTATGTCTTGTGAACATGAAATAAGTATTATTTCTGCAAATCAAGCAATGAACGCCTTAGATACAGAGAAATATGAATTAATTCCTGTATATATATCAAAACAACAGTATTTATACACTGGTGAACTCTTAAAAGAGTTGAAAAACTATAGTGATTTAGATGAGGTTGTTAAACGAGCTTCACAAGTAACTTTTGTGCGTAGTGAAGAAGGTATCTTTTTGAAATCAACTGAAACGAATCCTTTAAAGTTTGTGAATAAAAAAATAGATGTCGTTATTCCTGTAGTCCATGGAACAAACAGTGAGGATGGTGTATTGCAAGGTTATCTTGAAATGTTACAAATTCCTTATGCAGGATGTGATATTGCAGCAGCTGCAATGGGACAGGACAAAGTTTTTCAAAAAGCTTGTCTAGCGCATAATGGCATTAGCGTATCCCCATCGTTTTGGGTCTATGCAAGCCAGTTTGATGATAACAAGGAACATCATTTTAAAAAGGCTGAAAAAATTGGTTATCCTTTAATTGTGAAGCCAGCTAATCTTGGTTCAAGTATTGGGATTCAAGTTGCCCATAATCCAGATGAACTGGTTGAAGTAATAGAGGAAGCAGGACAATATGATGATAAATTGTTAATTGAAAAAGTCATCGAAGACTTAACAGAAATTAACTGTTCTGTGTTAGGTTCTGTAGATGATTTACAAGTAAGTGTTTTAGAAAGAGTCTTAAAGAATGATGAAATTTTATCATTTAGTGATAAATATTTAGGAAGTAGTAGTTCAAAAGGATCTAAATCAAAGCTTCCATCAAAAGGAGCAAGCAAATCAGGTAGTAAGGGGATGGCCTCAACAACAAGGGTTGTGCCTGCAGACATTAACGATAAACTAACCAAAAAAATCCAACAAATGGCCAAAGAAACTTTTATGACTTTGGGATTAAGTGGGGTATGTCGTATTGATTTTATGATTGATAATACCACAGGGAAAGTGTATGTTAATGAAGTAAATACGATTCCAGGATCATTAGCGTTCTATTTATGGGCAGAAACTGGAATTTCATTTGATAGTTTGATGGATCATTTAATTAAAAATGCAATTGATAAACAAAGAAAGAAATCAAAGAAAATTTATACATTTGATACGAATATTCTACAATCTTATTCGAATTCATAATATAATATAGATATTAATAGGAGGAAATAACATGTCTACACCACATAACCATGCCGTAAAAGGCGATATCGCAAAAACAGTATTAATGCCAGGAGATCCACTTCGTGCTAAATTTATTGCGGAAACTTTTTTAGAAAACCCAGTACAATTTAACACAGTGAGAAATATGTTTGGCTACACAGGAACTTATAAAGGAAAAAAAGTATCTGTCATGGGTTCTGGAATGGGAATGCCAAGTATTGGAATTTATTCATATGAATTATACACACAATATGATGTTGAAAATATTATTCGTATTGGATCAGCTGGCGGCTATACAGCTGAAATGAAGGTGTATGATGTAGTATTAGCAGATTATGCATGGAGTGAATCAAGCTATGCAAAAGTTCAAAGTGGATATAGTGAAGATCGTACATATCCATCAGGTGTTTTAAATGAAAAATTAATACAAGCTTCAAAAGATAACAATATCCCTATGAAAACAGGAGGTATTCACTCATCAGACGTATTCTATCGTGAAGGTGGATTAGGGTACTTAAAAGATATTATTGAAGTACACCAATGCCAAGCTGTTGAAATGGAAAGTTTTGCATTATTCCATAATGCTAATGTATGTGGAAAACACGCAGCATGTCTTGTAACTATTTCAGATTCTTTTGTAACATCAGAAGCAACAACTGCTGAAGAACGTCAAAACAGTTTCACCAATATGATGAAAATCGCGCTAGATGCAGCGATTGCATAAGTAATGAAAAAAATTGTTTTTATCGCTAACTTGAAAACTTTAGAAGATGTAAGTACTATCGAACAAATTCTAAATGATACGCGAGTTGATTTTAAGGTAGATTTAGCCAACAAGGCACTTGTGCTTGAAGGGAACAATGACATGATTCATGCTGCAAAAGTAGCGTTACAAGAAGAAGGGTATAAAATTAATTAAACTATTCAGCTTGATTCGTTTGGATCAAGCTGTATTTTATATCTATGGAAACAATCTTACACTATGCCTATAGCTCAACTGGATAGAGCATTTGATTCCGAGTCAAAAGGTTGCAGGTTCAAGTCCTGTTAGGCATGCCAGAAATCAGCAAATGTGTTAGATATTATTAATAGATTTTAAAGATAGTATATTAAACTATAAAATCAAAACAGATATATCTTTCGCTATGATAAACTACAGAAGGAAGAAATTTACGGAATTCGTATATAGGAGGGGAATTATATGGCAGAATTTATATATCAAATGTACAAAGCTCGTAAAGCGCATGGGGAGAAAGTAATTCTTAAAGATGTCTCACTTTCGTTTTACTATGGAGCTAAAATAGGTGTTGTGGGACCTAATGGTATGGGAAAATCTACACTATTAAAAATTATGGCAGGAATGGAAGAAATTTCTTCAGGAGAAGCAAGATTAACTCCTGGATTTACTGTAGGAATGCTTCAACAAGAACCACCACTAGATGAGGATAAAACGGTTATTGAAAATATTAGACAAGCTTTTAGTGGCTTGTTAGAAAAGGTTGAAAGATTCAACCAAATAGGTGAAGAAATGGCTTCACCAGATGCTGATTTTGATAAACTTATGGAAGAGATGGGGGATTTACAATCAGCGATTGATGCTGAAGATGGCTGGGATATTGATAGTAAACTATATCAAGCAATGGATGCCTTGCAATGTCCAGATGCTCATGCCCCTATTCATATATTGTCAGGTGGAGAAAGACGTCGTGTTGCACTTTGTAAATTACTTTTAGAATCACCAGATTTATTATTGTTAGATGAACCTACAAACCATCTTGATGCTGAATCTATTTTATGGTTAGAACAATTTTTGAAAAGCTATCCAGGATCCGTTTTAGCGGTAACCCATGATAGATACTTTTTAGATAATGTTGCAGAGTGGATTTGTGAGGTGGATCGTGGACAACTATATCCATATGAAGGAAATTACTCAACCTATCTTGAAACTAAAGCAGCAAGACTTTCAGTTGAAGGGAACCAACAAGCCAAACTTGTTAAAAGAATTCAAGCAGAGTTAGAGTGGGTGAGAAGTTCACCTAAAGCAAGACAAGCAAAAAATAAAGCACGACTTGATCGATTTAATGAAATGGAAGCGAAAGCAAGTGAAGCCAAAGCAACAGAGTTTGCCGATATCAAAATTCAAGTGGGTGATCGACTTGGGACAAAAGTCATTGTAGCTGAAAATCTTTGTAAGTCTTTTGGAGAGCGTGTATTAATCAAAGATTTATCATTCTCTTTGCCACGTGGCGGAATCGTCGGCATTATCGGGCCAAATGGAGTAGGGAAGACAACATTATTCAAAACGATTGTTGGCATAGAAGAATTAACCAGTGGTTCCTTGGATATTGGCGAAACAGTCCACATTTCCTATGTAGATCAAAATAGAGCAGGACTTGATCCTAATAAGAGTCTGTGGGAAGTAGTTTCAGATGGCCAGGATTACATAAAAGTTGGAAATGTTCAAGTTCCTAGTAGAGCTTATTTATCTGGTTTTGGATTTAAAGGATCAGATCAGCAAAAATTATCAAATGTACTTTCAGGTGGTGAAAGAAATCGATTAAATTTAGCACTAACACTTAAAGAGGGCGGAAATTTAATTTTATTAGATGAACCTACCAACGATTTAGATATTGCGACCTTATCAAGCTTGGAAGAAGCCTTACTTGAGTTTCCAGGATGCTCAGTGGTTATTAGCCATGATAGATTCTTCCTTGATCGTATTGCTACTCACATTATTGCTTGGGAAGGAACAGATGAGGAACCAGGAAATTGGCACTGGCATGAAGGAAACTTTGAAAGTTACCAAAATGATCGTATTGCACGTTTAGGTGTCGAGGCATCTAAACCACGTAGAATGAATCGAAAACTGACAAAAGCTTAAAACAAATGGAGTCAGTGTAGAATATGTAATCAAAAATTTTTATGAAATAGGTTATTTTTACCGTATGAAGATTAATGAAATGTTGCTTCTTACCAAAAAAGCCTATTTTTCGTTTCGTGGTATTAGATTTAAAAATTTTAAAAGTATATATAAAATGAATAAAATTAAGATTAGTTAATGGAGGGGAATCATTATGGAATGGAAACAACTATATGATTTGGCATATAAAAAAATAAATCCACGACATATTTCTCCTTTTATTGAAGCGGGTGGCGTTTCGGCTGCAATTCTTACAAAAGATAAAAATGTATATGTAGGAGTTTGTATTGATACAGCGTGTACATTAGGGATGTGTGCAGAGAGAAATGCAATCGCAAACATGATTACAAATGGTGAAGTTGAAATTGTAAAACTAGTTTGTGTGATGCAAGATGGCAATGTTTGCACACCTTGTGGGGCATGTCGAGAATTTCTTGCTCAGTTGCATAAAAACAGTAAAAATCTGGAAATTCTTATTAATAAGGAAACTGAAGATACTGTTTTATTAAAGGATTTGATGCCTATGTGGTGGGGTGAATCTAGATTTGATGAAGAAAATAAAACATAAAATATAACAAGCTATGCAATGAATTGATGAATACGAAATATGTAAAAACTTAACAACATAGAGGTATATACAACATTTAGCAAATGAGTATCACGCAAAATGAAAAAGTATATAAGGAAGAAATAGCGAATAATTAAGCGAAATACTCGCTTGGATATGTGCGGATTAGACTTTATTCAAATAGTTAGATAGATGGAATTTAATATATCCGGGAGGCGCTATGAAAATATTAGTTATTTTATTATTGGTAGTCTTATTGTTTATGGTAGGCTGCACAAAAGAGCTAGAAGTTTACGAAACGTATCAAGATATTCCTTTCTTTCAATCTTACATTAATGATGATGGTCAGTTTGCCAATATTGAAGATGAGGAATATCCATTAGTAGTTGTTGCAGACTTATCTGTATGTTTAGGTGATACAGATTTAATTCCGATGTCCAAAGAAGGCGAAAAATGTTATGACGTAGATGAAAGCAAACTACAAAGCACGGATTATATGGATTATTTATCACTTCTTGAAGGACAAAAGATTGAACTAAATCGTTACATCAATAAAGAGAATGGTGGTCAAGAGACAAGTTTAATTGAGGCTGATGAACTCATAGAAAGCCTTAGTAGTATTGAAAATATAGTGGCTATCCCTGTAGCCTTTGTGATTCCTTCGTACAATGTTGACCCTGAGATAGGAACATCTAACAACATCCATATTTATAGCTACTCTAATGATAGAGAAACAAGAAGGGCGTATACCATTGAAATTTATGATAAGGAAGGTTTCTATTTGACAATAAGTAATGAAATATTAATGACAGAAGATTATGATAGATCATACTACACACCTGTAGAAAAGCTGTCATATACCTATTTTCATACTTACTGGTATTTTGATGAGTTTTATCATTATCATCAATGGCCAGATAGTGAATAGGGGCATGAATATTAAACAAAAGTTAAAGGTATTTAATGCAGCTGTCACATTTGTAGACAGCTTTTAAAATATTTTCTTTTTTTGTAACATTTTGTATTCTCAATAGTTATTTATGTATAAGGAGGTGAAAAAACGTGGATTTAGAACAAGTATATGAGAGATATTTTAAAGATGTTTATTATTTTGTAACATTTTGTATTCTCAATAGTTATTTATGTATAAGGAGGTGAAAAAACGTGGATTTAGAACAAGTATATGAGAGATATTTTAAAGATGTTTATTATTATATATATGGCATATCTAAAAATGAAGCCATAGCAGAAGATATTACACAAGAGACATTTTTCAAAGCTTTGAAAAAAATTAAAAGCTTTGATGGTTCAACAGATATTCGTGCTTGGCTTTTTACAATTGCTAAAAACACTTATTATACAACGATTAAACGGGAAAAAATATATAGTAGTGCGTTTGAATTAGAAAACATTGTTGGTAATCATCAACGATCTGTTCTAGATGATTTGATAAATGACCAGCAAGCTATGCAGATACTTAAATATTTACACTCTATGGATGAGCCATATAAAGAAGTGTTTATGCTTCGCTTTTTTGGTGAGTTATCTTTTGAAAAAGTAGGGATTATTTTTGGGAAAAGTGCAGGATGGTCAAGGGTGATTTATCATCGTGCGAAAAATAAAATAGTAGATTTAATGGAGGAAGAAGAAAATGAAACGATATGACTGTGATATTGTCAAAGATCTATTACCATTGTATGTTGATGGTGTTGTCAGTGAAAATACAAAACAATTTATAGAAACCCATGTAAAAGAATGTTCGATTTGCCAGAGTGAACTTGAATTATTGCAAAGAGAATTAAGTAAGAACCAAGAAAATAAACCCCTTCAAAATAAAGGGAACTTCATTTTGAAAATTAAAAGAAGGATCCATAGAATGTATGCTTTAATGATTATGATAACCATAGCTTTGGTGTGTATGTTGTCTTATTTGGGTACATCTTATCTAAAAAACACCTATAATACAGTAACATTTAAAAACAATATAGAGGTTGAAATGGAAAATGGAAATCTTGTTGCGGAGGTTAACGGTACATCCATTGTTCACTCGCATATTGTGAATATCCCAATAAATGAGGAGGAAACAGAATTTTATTCTTTTTTCTATGTAGAAAGCTCACTGTGGGATGATATGATTTCATCAGATTCAACTCTTTCTAAAATCACAATTTCTTACAATGAAAAAGGATCTGAAAATATATCGAATGTATACTACTATACAGGGGATTATAAAGATATTAGTCTTATGACTGTAAGTGAGTTAGAGGATATAATTTTAAAGTCAAATTTATTATGGAGTAAAGAGTGAGGCTAATTTCTATAGATTAAAGCTTTAGGAAAAGATTAATTTGAAATAATGCAAATTAGTTAATAAACTACAATTTATTTAATCCATACACAATAATCGCTGCGTTTAAAAAATTTAAATTGCTAGCTCTTGATAAATACAATTGCTACCTCTATACTTACTAAGTAGAGTCATTGATGTTAAATGGCAAATTAGGAGGATAGGATGAAGGTTGGGATTATCGGTTTAGGTATTATGGCAAATACAATGGCAGAAACACTCGTTAAGATGAAAGAAGTGGAATGTCATGCAGTGGCATCAAGAAATATTGAGAAAGCGAATGCTTTTAAAGAAAAACATGGATTCACTAAGGCTTATGGTTCATATCAAGAATTATTTGATGATGAAGAAATAGAGTTAGTATACATTGCTACACCGCATTCAAATCATTATGAAGAAATGATGGCGTGTTTACATGCTAACAAAGCTGTTTTATGTGAAAAAGCTTTTACGGTTAATGCGAAACAAGCTAAAGAGGTCTGTGCTTTAGCAAAAGAAAAAAATATTCTTGTAGCAGAAGCCATTTGGACAAGATATATGCCTTCAAGAAAATTATTAGATAAAGTGATTGCGAGTGGTATTATTGGGACACCTTCAGTATTAAATGCAAATCTATGTTATAAAATTAGCCATATTGATCGCATTACAGACCCTCAATTAGCAGGGGGTGCTTTATTAGATGTAGGGGTTTACCCACTAAACTTCGCCTCAATGGTTTTTGGAAATGATATTAAAGCATTGCACGCACATGCAAGTTTTACAGATACCAATGTGGATAGCACAAATACCATTACATTGATTTATAATGACAATCGTGTAGCAAGTCTATTCAGTAGTATGCAAGGTGGAAGCAATCGTATGGGACATATTGTCGGAGATAAAGGGTATATTAATGTCACCAACATTAATAATATTGAAAAGATTGAAGTGTTTGATTTAGACCATCATTTAGTGGAAAGTTACGATGTCAGCAATGAAATAAGTGGGTATGAACATCAAGTATTATCTTGTATCAAGGCAATGGAACAAGGAAAATATGAA
>JAWXUG010000052.1:0-10270 GCA_044432885.1 Erysipelotrichaceae bacterium
CAATAATCAATCTGTTGTCGATAACCTTATTGAATGTGGCTATGCTCACAATGGCTTTTATATAGAACTTGACCTTAGCAAACAAGTTCGTTGGTCTTTTGTATTAGAATATAAGGATTATAGCTTAGATCAATTATTTAATAACTTTAAAGCCACTACGCGTAATTTAATCCGTAAAGCCATTAAACATCAAGTAAAAATTAAAGAGTTAAGCTATGATGAATTACACATCTTTAAAGATGTTGTGGATAGTACGGGTGAAAGAAGACATTTTGAATGTCGTCCTTTAAGCTATTATCAATCAATGTATCAACATTTTCATGAAGATGGTTATATTAAGTTTTTAGTTGCTACCCTAAATTTAAATGAGTATATGATGACCATTGAAGAGGAAATGAAGGACTTTTTACTTAAAATAGAAAAGTTATCTGACAATCCAAAAAGTAAGGGAAAACATAAAGAATACCAAGAAGCCTTAAATGGCTTAATGAAAAAGAAAAAAGAAGCAGAATCCTTACTTGTCACCCATGGTAGCGACCTTGTGTTAGCTGGGGGGATGTTTATGTTTTATGGTGATGAATCCATTTATCTATATAGTGGAAGCTATCAAGAACTAATGGGGTTCAATGGACAATACTTAATCCAATGGGAAGTTATCCAACAAAGTTATCAATTAGGACTTAAGAAACATAATTTTTATGGCATTTCAGGGGATTTCTCTAAATCAAACATACGTTGGGGCGTTTACGAGTTTAAACGTGGATTTGATGGCGTTGTCTATGAATATATTGGCGATTTTGATTATGTATTAAAGCCAATCCAATATCGTTTAAGCCAACTTAATAAGAAGCTAAGAGGGTAAGCATTAAGCACAGAATGAAAATTCTGGCTTTTTTGTATTGAGTGCTAATAGGTGTTATAATATCACTATCAATTTAGGAGAATAAAATGTATACATTTTTAATAGAACAAGACTTACAAGCCTATGATACATTCCTAGCGGATCATCATGGACAATATATCCAATCTTCTTTTTGGAAGGATGTTAAAACCACTTGGAAATGCACCTATTACTCAGGCTTTTGTAAGGATGAAAGAGTCCTTATTGCCTTAGTGATGGAACGTACACTACCGCTTGTAGGAAAGATATGGTATGTATCTAATGGGATGCTTTGCGATTATCATGATGAAGCTTTATTAACTGCTTTTACAGACTTTATTAACACAAAGATGAAACAGGAAAAGATTACAAGTCTAATAATAGACCCTTCCATTTCTTTACGCATCAATCATCAACTTCGAGAGGATGGGATTGTAATTCACCATACGCTAACACGATTGGGATATCGTTTAAATACCAATATCAAAAACTATACTTATAAACAACCTGTTCAATTGTTTATTCCATTAACAAAAGATAATCAAACACTAAGTAAAGAAGAATTACTTAAAAAATGTGATAAAGGGGTTCGTTATAGTTTAAGAATTGCAGCTCAAAGAGGTTTGGTATCAGAAAGTTATGATTATCAACAAATTATCGAACATCCTGAAGCAATGGAAGATTTCATGGGTGTCATGAAAGATACGTCCTCTCGTGATGACTTTGTATCTAGAAATGGTGATTACTGTACAAATATTTTAAAGTCATTTAATAAAACAAGTGATTTGAAATTGGTCTACTATGATAAATCTTTAGATACTCAATTAGAAATGGACAGACAAGCTGAAAAAAAACAGTTAACAGAAAGTTTGCAAACAGCAAGTAGTAAAAAAATAAAATCAATTAATGAAGCGATTTTAAGCATCGATAAACAAAGCGAACAATATCAAAAGCGTATACAAGAAGTTGAAGCCTTCACTAGTCAAAATCGAATCTGTGTAGCTGGTGGCTTAACGATTTATTATGCTAAAATGGGTAGTTGTTTATTTGGTGGTACAAGAAATGTTATTCGTAACAACACAAGATCAAGTCATTATCTAAATTATTTAAGACTATGCGAAAGTCTTGAACGTGGTTGTGAAGTTCATGATTTAGGCTATGTCATTGTACAAAACCCAGAACTTCAAAAAGATGGTATATTAGGACCCCTTGTTGCTTATGATCATTTCAAAGGCATTTATGATTTCAAAAAGAGTTTTGGTTCAGATTATCATGAATTTATTGGTGAATATGTGCTTGTGAATAACCCTTTCAAACATTTCATCTATGCAGTGGCAATGCCTACTGCAAAGAAACTAAAAGTTAATTTGTTCAAACATTTAAAAAAGTAGGCCACTTTATCAAGTGATCTACTTTTATTTTTATTCACACAAATAACTTAAAATTAACTTAAACGAAGCTTCCACCGCACTATAGTGAGAGCGTTCCATACCATGAGATGCATGAACGCCTGGTCCTATCAGTGCACCCTTAATATTATTTGAACTACGTAATGCTGCACTTACATCCGACCCATACATTGGATAAATATCTACAGCATAGGGTAACTGTAATGCTTTCGCATTTTCTATTAGTTTAGAAGTCATATGATAATCATATGGACCACTTGAATCTTTAGCACAAATACTTACATCAAGTTCACTACATGCTAAGTCCTCACCAATACAGCCCATATCTACCCCTAATAATTCAGTAATGTCCGCAGGTATATAACTGTTTCCATGTCCTACTTCTTCATATGTGGTAATCATTACATAGGTTTTATATTTAGGTTTAATTTTATGATCACTTAAATACTTCATTACACCATACAAAATACCTACACTTAATTTATCATCTAAGAAACGTGATTTAATAAAGCCACTTTCTGTGATTTCAGTTTTTGTCTGTATACAAACAATATCTCCATGATTAATTCCTAATTTTTTTACATCCTCAGCATTTTTAACCACTTCATCAATTCTAACTTCCATATGATCTAAATCTCTTGGTGAACTAGAAGCATCTTTATATACATGGGCACTTGCACTATTGCTTAGTATCGTACCTGTATAAACTTTTTGATCACGTGTAATAATTCTACAATATTCCCCATCAAGAGTATTTAATTGAGGACCACCTAAGGTTGTTAATGCTAGTCTTCCATTTGATTTAATTGATCGTACCATCAATCCTAAGGTATCTGTATGGGCGCAACAACCAACAACCTTCTCATTGCTTTCGCCTGGAATTTCAATGGTAAGATTTCCTTTAGCTGTCGTTTCAAAACAGTAGCCTAACTTTGTAGCTTCTTCTTTTAAAAATTCAATTGCATGATGGGTATATCCTGTTGGTGAATCAATATTAAGCAATTGAGTGGTAAAATCTAATGTGTACGCTTTATCTATCTTCATATTCATCTCTTTCTAAAGTAAAAGGGGAAACCCCCTTTTCTTATTTTATCATTGTTTCGATTACTTGATGCATTTGCGATGTTTTTTCTTTAGCTAAAACCACCGTATCGGCTTTAATACAGTAGTAGAATTTACATTTTGGTTCTGTTCCACTTGGTCTAATTGCGATCCATGAACCATCTTCTAAATAATATTTTAAAACATCTGATGTGACAAAGCCAACCAAATCTGTTTCTGTGTTATTTTTATAATGTTTTAAGATACTAAAATCTTCATGTGCTACGACTTGGATACCACCAAAATCAACTGGTGGATTTTCTCTAAAACGTGCAATTAGTGCTTTTAGCTCTTCTGCTCCTTTTTGTCCTTTTAACATAATCGAAGTTTGTGTATCTTCATAAGCGCCATGTCTATCATATAGTTCTTCAATCACATCAATTAATGTTTTTGATGATTCTGCATAGAAACATGCAGCTTCTGCCAACATTAAACATGCTTGAGTTGCATCTTTATCACGCACAAAATCTTTAATTAATGAACCATAACTTTCTTCATAACCAAATACATATTGTCTTTCATTATTCACTTCATATTTCGCAACTTTTTCGCCTATGAATTTAAATCCTGTTAATGTTTTTTCGGTTACAACATTATGATGACTTGCAACTTTTTCGCCTAAGTCACTGGTTACAACTGTATTAAACATTACTGGATTTTCTGGCATCGCTCCTGTTGCATGTAGTTGACTAAAGATATATTCTGCTAATAAAGCGCCTGTTTGATTTCCTGTAATTAACTCAAATTCCCCTTTATTATTCTTTGCTGCTACACCCATTCTATCCCCATCTGGATCACACACTAACACTAAATCTGCATCATGTTTTACTGCATATTCTAACGCTTTTTGATAAGCACCCTTTTCTTCTGGGTTTGGTGTTGGTGTATTTGAAAAATCTGGGTCTGGTTGTGCTTGTTCTTCAACCAAAATTACATGATACCCTGCTGCTTTTAATGTATGCATTACTGGTAGATAACTTGCACCATGTTCTGGTGAAAAGACAATTTTAAGATCTTTGTTTACTTCTGGATGAATTTGAATATTTAACACTTCTTTATAATAAGCTTCATCCACTGTTTCTCCAATAAACTCAATAAGGTCACAATGATGTTCATCGATATTTGTTGTTAAAGCTAATAGATCTTCTACTTCATTGACGTACTGAATCACTTCATTCGCTAATTTTGGCACTAATTGGCACCCTGTTTCATCATAGGTCTTATAGCCGTTATATTCTTTTGGATTATGACTTGCTGTAATCATAATTCCACCGAAGCAATTTAAATGTCGCACGGCAAATGAAAGCTCTGGAGTAGGTCTTAAACTTTCAAATACATAGGCTTTAATGCCACTAGCTGCCATCATCTTCGCAGAGTCAACTGCTAGCTCATAAGACATGTGGCGATTATCGTATCCAATTGCTACACCGCTTTTGGTTGAGTTTGCCTGATATTTTAAAATATATTTAATGAAGCCAGCATTGGCTTTTCTAATTGTATGAATATTTATTCGATTGATACCCGCACCAAGAACACCGCGAACACCTGCTGTACCAAATTCAATTTCAGTATAAAAAGCGTCATTTATTTCTTGTGGACTCATTGACTCTAATTCTTTTTTTAATGTTTCTTCTACATTAGGATGTGATAACCAATATTGGTATCTTTCTTCTATGTTCATGATTTTCTCCTTTACTAACAAAAAAAGGATTATACAATCCTTCTTTATTTTTACTGTTTACCCAATTACTTTTTGAGCGCGTAAAACTTCTTCAATTGTTTGGATTGCTACTTCTTCATCTTCCCCTTCACAGCTAATCACGATTTCTGATTGAGTTGGAATACCTAATGACATAACTCCCATAATTGATTTCATATTTACTGAACGACCTTTGAAAGCTACTTTAACTTCACTTTTAAATTTACTAGCTGCATTTACTGCAACAGTTGCTGGACGTGCATGTAATCCTACTGGATCGATTACTACTACTGATACTTCTTTCATTGTATACTACCTCCTAGTTATTCAACTAATTTTACCTTATTTTACTATTTCTTACAAGATTAATGTAAGCGTTTTTAATTTTATTTGTGATAAGCCTCGTTTTTTAAAATTTTAAAACTTCTATATAGTTGTTCAAGCACTAACATTCTTACGATTTGATGGGGATAAGTAAGCTTTCCCAAACAAATTCGATAGTTTGATCTTGCAATGATTTGCTTGCCAAATCCAAGTGATCCCGCTATGACATAGCATATATCTTTTGAACTTTCTGCCAACATTTTATCTAAGTGGTTAGCAAATTGTATAGAGTCCATTTCTTTACCATGTAAATCAATAAGAACAACTACATCTCTATCACTAATATGCTTTAATATTTCAGTTGCTTCTTTTTCCTTTACTTCTTCATTAAGTGCAACATTTGTTTCTTTAAAATTACTAAAGTCTTTTACTTCTTTTATTTCTATCTTTGTGTATGGTTTAATTCTTTTAAAGTACATTTCAATTAGAGTTTCCAAAGATTTTTCTTTAATTTTTCCTACTGCAATTAATTTAATCATTTTTTTGCCATTCTATTTCAAATGATCCATCTAGGAAATCTCCTTTAAATATCCAACTATCTAGTTCCTGATGCACCTGTTGGTGATACTCTTGGATATTACTTATCGCTACATCATTAATAAAGTCAATAATCATTCCTGGTTTTAAGCCTATTTCATCTGCAATACTCATCTCTTCTACATCACTGATATAAATTCCAAAGTTTCTTGTTAAATCGATAGATAGGCTCGCTTTTTGATAAGAAGTCAATAGACTAATATCAATAATTTCTATCCCTAATTCTTGATAAGAAACAGGAGTGCCCTCTAAAAATCCTTGTACGATAAAATCAAGACTATTAATCGGAAGAAAGGTTGGCGAGGTTAAAGTACTTACTGAATAGGCATTACATATTCCTATCAAGTCTCCTGCCATATTAATAATTGGCCCGCCAATATTTTGAGAATTGACCAGAACATCTGCCCTCATGGCATAGGTTAACTCATCATAAAGTGTAGTAGACTCAAGGTAACCAATTGAAACATAACCACTTTGACCTAATCGTATCTGAGCACCCAAAGAAACAATTAATTCGCCTTGTTGCAATAAATCAGAATTAGAAAGATTAAATGAGCTTACTTTAAAGGATGGCTTTACGGATAATACCAATATGTTACTTTGTTCATCCACTCCTAAAATACTTGCTGAAACCACTTGATCATTATTAAATACTACACTAATAGGTTGCTGCGTCAAGTCTAAATTGTTCAAAACACTCACGATGATGGTTTCTTCATCATCTGCTTGATAAATCAGACCACTGTTTAAAACTGCCTCTTGTTGTACGATGACTAGCTTTTCTTGTGTTTCTTCAATGATATTTGTAACGTCTGTACTATATCCACTTACTTCAACCTGATTAATAATCACTTCATTTTGTATGGTTCCTTCTGTATCATAAGATAACATACTCATTAAAATTACGTTTAACGCCACCAATACAACGATGGCTGCAGCCATTAATTTTTTCATTGTGATCCTTTCTAAGTGTCTTTTTCACTTGTAACTAGTTCAAATTGTTTTAAAATTTGGATACGATAATTTTTATAAGGAAGTCTAGTTAATGCACTTTTTGCTGAATGATAGGCTAACTCGCTTAAATTTGCTTCTTGTGATAAATGAGCTAATCCAATTTCTTTTGTCCTTGGACCTACTATATTAGCTAGGATAATTGCGGCATCTTCATTACATAAATGCCCATTATCTCCTTGGATTCTTTGTTTTAAATACATCGGCCTTGTTGTTTCCATTAACATTTTTAAATCGTGATTAAATTCCAATAAGATAAAATCAGCATTTGATATTAATGAGTAATATTTCTCTTGCACATACCCTGTATCGGTTATATAAACTAACTTTTCATTTTTAGTTTCCACGATATAACCAACCGTGTTTGCACAATCATGAGAAAGTGGAATCGCTGTTATTTTAAACGATCCTATCTCAAATGACTTAAAACATTCTATTTTTTGAAATGGATATTTCAAATCAGCTAAACTATAAATTTGATGATTTTTAAAGCTATTTAATTGGGCAATGTGATCGGTGTGACTATGAGTAATTAATAGTGCATCAATATCCTTCATTTGGATATTGATTTTCTTTAATTGTAACAACAAATGAGTTTTGGTTCCACCACAATCAATCATAATCATATCTTCATCATTTTGAATAAGGGTACTATTCCCCTTTGATCCACTCGCTAGACTATAATATTTTAACATCCCATGTAGATACATGGATTAATGTACACGCCATTTTCTATAATCGCAAAATGAACATGAGGACCAGTCGCATACCCTGTCATCCCTATTTGTCCAATGATTTCCCCTTTATCTACATTTACACCAACAGCGAAATAAGCCGTGCTATTTAAATGATTATATTTTGTCTGTAATCCATTATTATGGTCAATAATAATATAGTTTCCACTAAGATAGTGATAACCTCTTTCCACAACCGTTCCTCTATCGGCTGCATATACATAGCCATAACTGTTGTATAAATTCACAATATCGATTGCCGTATGCCCTGAGTAACAATACCATCCACATGTAATGTATGGATAATCTACAGGATATCTAAATGTTCCACTACCAACACCTGGTATAATCATGGATCCTAAATAAATAATTTCTTGTTGAGGTTTTTCTACAAGCGCACTACTTATTTGTTCATAGGTAACTAATACTCCATTGACCCACTTTTCAATATATTTAACATTCGCACTTCCTTCTTGATATTCTTGGAATACATAAGATTCTCCCTCTCTTACATCGGGGTCCGTACGATATTCTGTGGATTCAGGATAAACAACTTCCTTGCTTATACGTTCTACCTCCACAACTACATTAAGTGGAGAAGTAAAATAAGTTACATTCAATTCCGTACCTGGCACAAGAATTTGTTCTGTATCTGTCAATACACCCGGATTTAAAGCGACAACTTGTTGAGCGCTCAATAAAGTTGAGGCTAAACTACCTACCCCTGCAACCGTATCTCCTTCTTGAACTGTATAATATTCTCTTTCAGTATTGTCACCATAACTTAAATATTCTAATATTTCTTCCTTCGTGGTCATAATTTGCGAAGGACTTGCATAATCCGTGCTTATTGTAATGGTCTCCAAAATAGAAACGCCAATTTCTCTACTACCGTAAGTTTGTAATTCTGCTAATTCTGTATTCGTTGATAATGCAGTTAAGGCTTCTTCTGATACGAAATTTGTCAAAAAAGTATCTCTCGCACTATTAAAATCATCAATGTTTTTCACATATATCGTCGCAAAAATACCTGAGCTAGTACTCAAGTCAATTTTATTAGTTTGAATTGAATATAAATCATTTTCGCTGATATATTGGATAATTTGATCATCCACATTTTCATAAGTTTGATTTGTAAAAACTTTCGTAGTATACAAAGTACTACCCAGTGATATATTGGTATCTGGAAAAGCTTCTTGATATTCTTCTAAATAAACTTCTTCTAAATGATTTTCAATTTCTGTATAATCATTTATATAAGCGACAAATTGTCCCTCATGATATAACTTCATGATTTCGTAGGCGTCATCTTCAAGACTTATGATTTCCTGTGGCAAAAAAGATGCATCAATTACAACGCCATCTACCGCCATCGTATTATTTGAAGATATCAAAAAACTTCCTGCAAATGCAAAAATAATCGCCAGTCCCATACATATTGCTAAAGGTAATATTTTTTTCATTGTTTCTCCTTTAATTAAAGTTGTTGTCCATATCTGTAAAGGTGTTCACATCTTTTGTGAAGAACATTTTTAATATCCCTGTTGCTCCATTACGATGTTTACCTACAATCACTTCTACTTCCTGACTGTTTTCTTCTTGTCCTCTGTTTTCATAATATTCACTACGATATAACATCATAACAATATCGGCATCTTGTTCAATTGAACCAGATTCTCTTAAATCAGATAACATTGGTTTTTTATCTGTTCGTGATTCTACACCACGTGATAACTGTGATAATGCAACAACTGGTACATTTAATTCTCTAGCCAAGGCTTTTAAGTTTCGTGAAATTTCGGAAACTTCTTGTTGCCTATTTTCCTTACTTTTTGCTGATCCACTAATTAACTGAATATAATCAATTACGATTAATGCTAAGCCATGTTCCGCCTGTAAACGACGACACTTGGAAAATACTTCTGAGGTTTTAATCATTGAACTATCGTCAATATAGATTTTTAATCCAGATAATGAAGAAGCAGCACTATTGGTACGGTTTAACTCATCATCATTGGCGAATTTCCCCGTTTTTAGTGTATTTCCTGGTACACCACTTTCAACTGCCAACATTCTACTAATTAAATGTTCTGCTGGCATTTCTAATGAAAAGATTGCGACTGCTTGATCATTATATTTAGCTGTTTTTAATGCTAAATTTAATGCAAACGCAGTTTTCCCAACAGATGGTCTAGCCGCAAGAATGATTAAATCTCCACGTTGTAATCCATTGGTTAAACGATCTAATGAGCGATATCCTGTCTTCACCCCTGTAATTGAAGTCTTATTATCACGCATGCGATAAATGTTTTCAACTACAGATTGTACGACTTCTTTCCCTGATTTAAAATCATCAGTTTTTCGTGTTCTTGTTACTTCTAAAATTCGTTTTTCAGCTGAATCAAGTAAGTCCTCAACCGCAATACTACCATCAAATCCATCTTCAGCTACTTCATTAGCTACTTCAATCAATCTTCTAGCATGAGCTTTATTTTGAATGATTTCAACATAGTTT
>JAWXUG010000053.1:0-10010 GCA_044432885.1 Erysipelotrichaceae bacterium
CTGAAAATAAATCCTGATATACTTCCATTTTTCAAGTTTTTTGACATATCTCCTCCATCTACTGTATCCATTTTATGCATTAACCCTAAAATAAGAAACCATATGTCCCTCTTCTAACTTTTTCATACCAAAAGATTGATAGAAATGATTATCCAATTCATCTTCGATATCTGTGACTATATGAAACATTCGTACCTCATTGTATTTTTCCCATACATACTTAAATAAAGTCGTTCCTATTCCTTGTTTTTGATAGTCTGAAAGAATAATCAAATCCTGCACCATAACAATATGTTCACCATCACCAACACAGCGTATAAAGCCAATCAAGCGCTCCTTATCAAAAGCCCCGTAAAGATATAAAGAATGTTTAATACTTCTTCTTAACTTTTCATCATCTTTTAAGTAAGTATTCCAATTCGAATCCTGATAGATACTTTTCATTTCCGACAATAAAGAACAATCAAACCTTTTATAATTTATTATATCCATGATTAATCACCTCAATCTTATTCATTATCATCATTATAGCTTATTCATAGTATGTGCGCTACTAACATAAACGTTAATATTGAGCTAATATTTAATAAAAAGAAACTGTACCGATAGAGGCAGATGATTTTCTATCTTTCGCAGTTTCTTATTTGCTTTTAGAAATACCCAGTGTAAATTCAAGCACTAAAACATGTTAAAATTATAAATAAGCTACACCTCAATAAAGTATGGTGTTTCCTTATTTAAAAATGGCAGCTATAATCATGTTCAATCCAATGACAATACATGGAATGCCCACAAGTATTCCTATCAAACTAATACAGCAAGCTACTCCCCATGCGATTAGGATAAGCCCTAATATAATACTAATCACACTACCCACTAATTTTAAAATCGTCTTAGCCAAAGAATAAGCTAATTTAAATGGCAGTAAAATTAAGCTAACTAAAAATTTAATCATAAGTTCCCTACACTTTCTAAATTGATCCTATAAAATACACTAAATGTGAATACTATGAATCATTAAAATATCGCTTCAAATAAAATTTGAAGCCCCATACAGACTAGGATGCAACCGCCTAATAAAGTAGCCTTTGTTTTAAATCGAATACCTAATAGGTTTCCTAACTTAAAGCCTATGCATGAGGTGACAAAAGTGATACACCCTATTAATGTCGCAGCTACAAAAATATTAATTTCCATAATCGCAAAGACTACACCGGTTGCTAAGGCATCAATACTTGTGGCAATTGCTAAAATAATCATTACTCTAAAAGATAATGAACCATCCTGACAGACTGCATCTTTATCAAAGGATGATTTAATCATCATTACACCGATATATACTAGTAAGCCAAAAGCCAACCAGTGATCAATGTAACTGACAAAGGGTTCAAACCCTAAACATATATAAAATCCTAAAACTGGCATGATGGCTTGAAAAAAGCCAAAATATAACCCTACATGGATTGCTTGTTTATAAGTCGGTTTTGAAAAAGTTAACCCTTTACAGACAGCAACCGCAAAAGCATCCGCCGACAAGGCTAACGCAATGGATATAAGCCTCACTAATTCCATATCATTCTCCTTAAAATGAAAGATGTAACACCCTATTACATCACTTCACCAAATAAATCATGTTTATCTACTTTGGTAATTTTCACATTGGCAAAACTACCCATTTCATATTTTTCATCACTTCTAAAGTAAACTAACCCGTCAATTCCATCTGGTGCACTAAAAATAGAACGTCCTAAATATCTTGAGGTAAGTCCATCATAATTTTCTACCAATACTTCTAAGGTTTCACCAACCAATGCTTGCATACGATCTACTACAATGCTTTCTTGTAAATCCATTATTTGTTTTAATCTTCTCTCAGCATCCGCTTCACTTACCTCATGATCCATTGTGTAAGCTGGTGTGTCTTCTTCTTTAGAATATGTAAAAGCACCTAAGCGATCCCACTTACAGACTTTCATAAAAGATAAAGTTTGTTCAAATGTTTCTTCTGTTTCATGTGGAAATCCTACAATTAAGGTCGTTCTAAGTGCTGGTAAAGCATAATGCGTACGAATGGTCTTAATGGTTTCTAAAATACTTTCAACGCTTCCTCTTCTATTCATCAATTTCAACATTTCATCTTCACCATATTGAACAGGAATGTCAAAGTATGGAAGTACACGATCAAGGGTTTTCATCCCAATGATAAGTTCTTCATCAATTTCATCTGGATACATATATAAAACACGAATCCAATGAAAATGAAGTTCATTTAGTTGTCGTAATAATTCAATCAAACAACGTTTTCCATATAAATCTTCACCATATCGTGTGGTATCTTGAGCAATGACAACCAACTCTTTAACCCCACTTGCCAATAAAGTTTTTGCTTCTTCAATCAAATCCTCTATTTTAAAACTGCGATAATTCCCTCTAATTAAAGGGATCGCACAGTAACTACAACGATTACTACATCCATCCGCTATTTTCAAATAGCCGACCCATGGTTTAGTAGCAATTAAACGTGCTGTTTTCCCATATTCATTTGGAATTTGAATGCCTAATAGATTCGATAGAATACTACCAAATTGATCGTAATCTTGAAGCGGAATAAAACAATCTACTTCTTGCATCTCTTCTCTTAATTCTTTTAGGTAACGTTGAGCTAAACAGCCGGTAACGATTAATTTTTTACCATATTCAGCCATCTCTAATATTGTGTTAATCGATTCCTCTTTGGCACTTTCAATAAACCCACAAGTATTCACCACAATAACATCTGCATCTTGTGGATCACTTACGATTTCTTGTTCATAAGACTTTAATAAGCCCATCATTTTTTCGCTGTCCACTAGGTTTTTACAACACCCTAGGGATATAAATCCAAATTTCATAACTTAAACTCCTTATTTTCTAAAAGATTCAATATTCTTGAATCTTTTTTATTGGTTTCTTCTAATAAATGCATATCATTCCAAAAATGAATAGGCATTAAATAATCAAATGAAACCTCATCTAATATCTTATCTAATCCATAATAGGTATTTTCTTTCAGTCTAAAATCTACAGGATAAAAAATCATATCATAATGATATTTTTTTAGAAGTTCAAATTCCTGTTGATATAAATCCATCATCTGATCTGTCCACATCTGGTCTTCATCATTTTCAATTTCCCATAACCAAGCATGATAATCTCCTGCAAAAAAGATTCTTTTACCACATACTTCCACTATAAAAGCAACCCCTTCATCAGTAGATTTCAAGCACATGACGTGCATATCATCAATCATCATATCTTGATGTGCTTTTACTTTTAACCCTAGCGAGTGATCAATATCATCACTTAGTATAATATTTAAATGAGGATGAGGTAATGTAAATATTTTCTCATTATAATGGTCTTGATGATGATGAGAAACAAAAAAATAAATTTTCTTATCTAATGGAAGATTTGCCTTCCCTTTAACATAGTCAAAAAATAAAATACGGTCTTTAAACTCAATACTTACCCCACTATGATCAATATAGCTTACCTTCATATTTTAATCCTTTTTAACACAAGTGTTGAAATAACTCCCGTCAAAATACCAGTTGGAACAGCCGTTGCTAACATCACAGGTAAATAAATCATCATTGAAGATTGTTGATATAAAAGCATAACCACCATTATTTGTCCACAACTATGGGCAAAAGCACTTAAGATTGACTTAAAGACAATACTTGATTTCAAATAATACGTAACAATCAAAATAAGGGAGCTTAAAACAACCCCTCCTGCTGATATCCAAAAGACACTACCAAATAAGGTGCCTCGTAATAAACTACCAATCACAACTCTCATTGTGTTAACAATAACCATCTCTTTAACGCCAAAAAGCTCCAATGCGATAAGCGCTATAATATTGGCTAAACCAAATTTTACACCCATTGCGATTGGAGGAATAAATGTTCCTTCAAATATATGTATGACGATTGCCATTGCACTTAGCATCGTTACATACGTTAACCTTTTGGTCTTCTTCATACTATTCCTTTATAATAACGTGAATTTCATTAGGCACGCAGGTAATAGGAAAAAATGAGTCCATATCTACCCATCCAATAGAGGAACAAATATGATTAGGACATTCCTCATTGGTAATTCTCCATGCCCCATCTTTAACCTCTAACTCCATATGTCCATAAGATCCATTAAAGTTATATGTAAAATCATCATTGATATCAAATTCTAATAAAACGCTATCTTGATAAATTACTTGTCCATATTGCGTAGGTGTTTCCATAAAATAGCGATACCCAAAATAACTTAGGCCAGCAATTAATAAAGCAACTATTACAAATATTATTTCTTTCTTCTTCATTTTCCCTCTACTCCTTTTAAAGCTAACTAATTATAGCATGGATTAATATTCATGCAAATTTTTTCACATAAAATTCAGTTTGCTTTTAACCTTTGCTTTTAAATATAATTCTCTGCAAGTCTATTTTGTATTTTTAAAACAACTTCAGTTAATTCTTTTGTATCTTCTTCACTAAATCGATCAAATAGATAAGAATCAATATCTAAAACGCCCCATACTTCATCTTGGATAATAATTGGTAACACAATTTCACTATTAGAAGCCCCATCGCATGCGATGTGTCCTGCAAACTGATGCACATCTTTCACTACTTGAATTTGTTTTGTAGCTGCAGCACTTCCACATACTCCCTTACCAAAAGGAATACGGGTACACGCTACCTTCCCTTGAAAAGGACCTAAGATAAGTTGCTCACCACTGCTCATATAAAATCCGACCCAATTGATCTTTTCTAACTGCTCATTTAAACAAGCTGTCACATTACATAAAGCAGCTAAAATATTTTCTTCTTCTAATAAAGCTTCTATTTGTTTCACCATCATTGATTCGCTCATGATTTTACCTCCATATATTTTATTCATTATAACAAAAATGACTTATGCGTAAAAGTAATCCTTTACTTATAGTTGATAATAACGAGAATATTTGTCAATTAAATAATCAATATAGTAATTAGGATTAAACACTTCACCTGTAACCTTTTCTAATACCTCATTGGCCGTATAAAGACCACCATATTGATGAATATTCTCTTTCAACCAATCCAAAATAGGTTGTAAATTCCCTTTTTCAAGGATGGCATCTACATCAAGGTCTTGATGCATTTGATGCATAAATTGGGCTGCATAAGCACTTCCTAATGCGTAGGTTGGAAAATAACCAAATAAAGCCATTGCCCAGTGAACATCTTGTAGTAACCCTTGGGTGTCTGATGGCACATCAACCCCTAAATAATCTTTCACATATTGATTCCATTTTTGAGGTAGTTCATCAAAATCTATTTCTTGATCAAACATTTCCTTTTCAATTTTATAGCGAATCAATACATGTAATGGGTAAGTTAACTCATCGGCATCAACACGAATCAAAGAAGGTTTCACCTCGTTTACATAGCGTACAAAATCTTGTTTATCCACCTCTTTTAAATAGTCTATTTCTTGTTGAATAAGTGGATAATTCACTTCCCAAAAACTTGCACTACGCCCTATATAATTCTCAAGTAAACGTGATTGTGATTCATGCATTCCACTACCAATCATTTCTCTAATATGTCTACCTTCATATTTTTCACTCGCTTGATGCTCATAAGTGGCATGCCCTACTTCATGAATAATTGAGTAAATATTGGAAGTAAAGGCTTCTTCATCATACTTTGTTGTGATACGACAATCATTTAATGAAAAACTACTAGAAAATGGATGAGCACTGGTATGTAAACAACCCCATGTTTCATCATATTTTAAATACTTTAACAAATGTTCACTTACTTTTTCTTGTGCACTTATCGCTACATTATCTAACTTAAAATATTGATTTTTAAACGTTTCACTTCCCATTAAGCGTTTAATAAATGGAATTAGTTTCTCTTCAATCAAGGCAAAGAAAGCATCATATTTTTCAATAGTCATTCCTTTTTCAAAATCATTTAATAATACTTCATAAACCGATTTTGGTTCTGCTCTATAGCCGATATTCTTCTTCACCGTTTCAACAAGGGATTGTAACAATGGTTTAAATTTAGCATAATCATTTTTCTCTTTCGCATCTGCCCAAGCCATTTCACATTCACTTTGCAGCTTAGAAAAAGCCATATATTCATCCGCAGGAATACATGCAATATGATCAATTTCTTTTAATCGGTCTACGACTTCAACCTTAAGGTCATGTTCAATCTCTTCTTGGATTAAAGCCTTCATATTTTCAATAGCACTTTTATCTGTTGCTACATTATAATATTCTCCCATTAAGATGCTTTCCATCTCTGCTGAATATGCTCTTCCATTCATTGGTGAAAACGTTTGTCTTTCATAACTCATTGTATTAATCGCCAAAGCATACGCATTTAATTGTTTTTGCCATGTGAAATACTGTTGGATTCTTTCTTCTTTATTCATATCTATTCTCCGTTTCTTTAATAAAAGGCAGTCCTTAGACCACCTTATCTTTATTTTCCTAATAATTTGAACATGTTGCGTTTGTATACTTCTACCCCTGGTTGATCAAATGGATTTACTTCTAACAAGTAAACACTCATCGCACATGCCTTAAAGAAGAAATAACACATATAACCAAATGTATATGCACTTGTATCAGGCAATGTTAGGATAACATTAGGTACATTTCCTGTTTCAACATGAGCTTGTAAGGTTCCTTGTTGAGCCATTTTATTAACCCAATCTAAAGATTTTCCTTCAAGATAGTTCATGTTATCTAAATTTTCCTCATCATGTGGGAAAACATCATCAATCATTGGTTTATCCACTAATAACAAGGTCTCAAACAACATCTTTTTACCTTCTTGAACAAATTGACCAAGAGAATGTAAATCCGTTGAGAAAGTTCCACTATATGGTAGTAATCCCTTACCTTCTTTTCCTTCTGATTCACCGAATAATTGTTTCCACCATTCAGCGACCATCGTCATTTGTAATTCGTAAGTTACCAACATTTCAGCATCTTTGCCAGCATCTTCCATCATTCTACGCACAACTGCATAAGTGTAAGATGGGTTATCTTCAAGCACATCTGTGTTCAAATCATCATAAGCTTGTTTAAATCCATCCATTACAGAAACAATATCAATTCCCATAATCGCCATAGGTAATAAACCAACTGCAGTTAACACTGAATATCTTCCGCCAATATCATCAGGAATGACAAAGGTTTGATAGCCCTCTTTAGTCGCTAATTCTTTTAATGTACCGCGATTTTTATCTGTTGTTGCGATAATTCTTTTCTTGCATTCCTCACTTCCATAACGCTCTTGCAAAAGTTGTTTAAAGATACGAAATGCCATGGCAGTTTCTGTTGTAGTTCCTGATTTTGAAATTACATTTAAATACACACTCTTATTTTCAATGTATTTCATCACTTGTTTAATATAAGTAGATGAGAATGTATTTCCTACAAAAATGACCTCTTTATTCGTATTAGGATATAATCCTTGAATCATTTCTACTGCAGCACGTGCCCCTAAATAAGAACCACCAATTCCACAAACTAATAACACTTCACAATCATCTTTTACTTCATTTGCTAAGTTAACGATTCTTGAAAATTCTTCTTTATCATAATTATTTGGCCAATCAAGCCAACCTAGAAAATCATTTCCAAGTCCTGTTTTAGTATGTAATAATTCATGAGCCTTTGTTACCTTTGTTTGATAGTCACTCACATTTCCTTCTAATAATGCGTGTGTTAAGTCAATTTTAATCATTTAGGGCCTCCTTAATCCATTCCTTCATTTTTTCTTCAATTGAGTTAAAACCGATTTGGTTATCTGGTAATTTTTTAAATTTACGTTTGCGGTTATTCTTTCTTAAACTAGGTGCATTTAATGCCTTTAGTGAAAGACGTAAATGTTGATGTTGATCATCATAATCAATTACCTTTAACTGTACAATTTGATTTAAAGAAACAAAATTTGAAACATCTTTAACAAATCCATCACTTATTTCCGAAATATGTACTAGGCCCATCGTATCCTCATCTACTTTTACAAATGCGCCATAAGCTTGAATTCCTGTTACCATTCCTTCTACAATCGATCCGATTTGATATTTCATTCGTCTCTCCTTTTCAACATTCATATTTTACACTATTTCACAAGTCTTTTAAAGAACAACATCGATGCTATCTATTACAATATCAATGATTAGTAAACTTTGTTTGTCAAATATTTTCAATTAATATCATCAAAACAAATTCATACTTCGCCATTTTTTTCAATTACACTTTTATACCATTCAAATGATTTCTTTTTGTACCTTTTTAGTGTTCCCTTACCTTCATTGTCTTTGTCTACATAAATGAAACCATATCTTTTTTTCATTTCACCTGTAGTAAATGAAACAATATCAATACATCCCCACGGTGTATATCCCAACACATCCACACCATCTAATTCGATGGCCTTTGCAATTTCATTTATATGCGATTTTAGATAATCAATACGATAATCATCATTACAGTGATGATCCGCATCTAAGATATCATTTTCCCCAAAACCATTTTCAACGACAAAGATTGGTTTTTCATATCGTTCATATAAACTACTCAAAGAAAACCTTAACCCAACAGGATCAATTGTCCATCCCCACTTACTCATATTTACATATGGATTGCCCAGTGAATACTCACTACTACCATCTAGTGTATTTTGAATATCTTTACACACATCCTCTTTGACTGTATTACTCATATAGTAACTAATTCCAATATAATCCACAGTTCCTTTTTTTAAAATTTCATCATCCTCTTTACTCACCTCAATATGGTAGCCTTTTCTTTGCCATTGTTTCAATATATAGTTAGGATAACGACCTCTCACATGAACATCTGTGAAAAAGAATCGATCACGCATAAGCTCTTGGGCCAACATGACATCTTTAGGATTAGATGAATAAGGATAAATTGGAACCATCGCGATCATGCATCCTAGCATAAACCCTTTATTCATTTTTCTAGCAGTATCAACTACCATAGCACTCGCTACAAGTTGATGATGAACTACTTGATACATCACTTCTTCGCTATTTTTATACTTTGAATAAAGTACCCCTGAACAGGTCCAACCATATAAATCATTGTGGATATTCTTTTGATTATTGATTTCATTAAATGTCATCCAGTATTTTACTTTATCTTGATAACGCTCCATTACTGTTATTGCATAATGATAAAAAAAATCTATACACTTTCGATTAGTCCATCCTCCTAATTCATTGGCAAGATATAAGGGCATCTCAAAATGACTTAGGGTGATAATCGGTTGAATCCCATTTCGTATGAGCTCATCAAATAAATCATCATAAAATTGAAGCCCTGCTTCATTGGCTATAGCTTCATCCCCTCTTGGAAAAATTCTTGACCACGCAATAGATGTTCTAAGACACTTAAATCCCATTTCCTTGAATAAGGCAATGTCTTCCTTATAATGATGATAAAAATCAATTGCACAATGATTAGGATAGTAGACATCCTCCACGATTTTTTCATCAATTTGTCTTTGTGTTTGATTGCTTCCTGCCCTCATTACATCCGCTATACTTAAGCCTTTATTCCCTAGGTTATAAGCACCTTCACATTGATGAGCAGAAAGAGCCCCACCCCATAAAAAATTTGTTGGAAATACCATTGTGTTCCCCTCTTTCTTATATTTATAAAAATAAATCGTTAATCTCTTTTATCGTTAACCCTGTAAATTCAGAAATCGTGTCAATGGATAAATCCCCTTTAATCATCGCTCTTGCAATAGAGATTTGTTCCTCTTTGCGCCCTTCTTCTCTTCCTTCTGACTTAGCATTCTTCAGCTGGTTTCGTTTAATCCACTCATCTTTCTCTGCTAACTCATAAGCACGAATCACTCTTTCTTCCTCACTTACATAACATAGTTTATCTACGGCTTTTTCCATTACGTCATCCACCTTTC
>JAWXUG010000054.1:0-9997 GCA_044432885.1 Erysipelotrichaceae bacterium
ATGGATTAACATCATTAGAAGTGAGGAAGAAAGCATTAAAACAAAATGTACCAGAACAATATCCAATAACACCTAATCCTCGTGTTGTACAGTTCTGGGAGAAAATTGAAAAAACAAAAAACCAAGTTGAAATCAATCAACTTGGTCATGTATAGAATTTTATTTATTTACCGTGTCTACTTGACAGGGGTTGGTTCATTACAAATACAAAGACTTTTTTAATACGCTTATAAATTCATGCCAATTGTTACTCATTAGATTTTTGAAATCAAATAAAATATACAGTTTTTCTATTTATTAATTAAATCCCACATATACCAGTCTGTCATCTCCATTTGATCATCAACAAATTGCATTAATTTTTCTCTTTCATAAGTTGGATCAATATCTCTATCCCACTCTTCAAACTCCCTTAAATATGCACCTGCATTTTCTAATCTATCCATGTTTTCATTAATCGTTTCTTTAATATTCTCCGTGCTAAATACTGTTTCCCGAAGAACTGCATATCGTTGCCTATAAATCTGTGCCATTTCTTGGGCATCTGAACCTTCCAGTAATAATGAAATGATATGACTATGAACAATCAAATCACCTCCATAATAAGTTGTATTAAATAATCGAACAATATCATCTAGATAATAATCACCAAATGAATAATTTAAATCATATAAATCTTCAGTAATGATATATTCGCCATTTACATAACGATTTACCAATACTCTATTTTTATTGCTGTTATCTGTCAAAGCACACACAAATTTTAATAAAGAAATATCTATCGCATTATTTAAATCAACTAAAGCCTCTGCATCCGCAATACTATCTACATATTTTAAGTTTTCGCGATAATCTAAATAGTGTGAATCATCTGAATCTGTACTGCCACTTTTTAAATAATAATTACCAAGTTCACTATCATATTTGTAAAGTTGATCTGTATCATCATCCATCTCAACTAATTTAGCATCCATTTGTTCAATTAATCCATAAATTCCTTGATATTCTCCATTAATGAAAAGTTCGCAAAACTCAATTCCTTGAGCATGAATATAGCTTTCTTCTCCATTCTCGGATAATTCTTGCATTAAATCTAATACGACTTTTTCTCTTACACGACTAGAATCACTATACATAGCTAGCAAATTCCAATCATCATCTTCTCTCATTCCTAAAAATGAATCTTCTGCTCTATTTCCATCTTCGTCTACGATGTCAACATTATAAGATTTTTTATCCATAAAATAAGTAGTATCCCCACGAATTTTGAATGTAATACTTTGCTCTTTGATTGTGTAACGCCCAGTACCCGCATCTTCAGCATCTATCACACTAATAGTTGCAGGATAACCAACTTCACCTTCCACCTTTTCTACAGGAACTACATCTGCAGTTATTTCAACAAATGGTAGTGAGCTTAATGTACATTCTAACCACTGATACTCATCACCTTTTACAATTAAGAAAGAGAAGGTTTCATTGTTCTTAATCATTTCCAAAACGTACTCTTCATCACATATATCTGCATAATAAACACTCACAACGCTGTCATTATAGGTGAAGTTACCTCTAATACTTTCACCAACACTTATATAATAGTGATTATCTTGTTCATCATAGATAATTGGATAATTTTCATAAGTTACTTCATTTATTAAGGATAAATTTTCTTGCTTATCCTCAAGGATTTCAACAACTTTAGCACTATCTATCACAATAGCATTTAAAAAAGTTACTTCTTGAAAAAGAAAAGAAATTCCTAAGATCATTAATCCAACTATCGAGAGGATTGTTAATGCTTTTTTTATATTCACAAAATCTATCCTTTCTTTATCATATAACTATTATACCATAGCCATCAAATCAAATATTTTTATTTTTTAGCCCACACACTAGTAACATGATTAACGTAATTAGTGTCATCCACAAACTAACATCTTGTATAATTGTAGATTGATATTGAATGCTATAGGTATAGTTTCCACTTAACGAATCAATTGATACTTTTTTATAAACATCATCATTATAAACAAGCAATTCAATCGTTTCACCATCATCACCTATTGCGTAAGCTTTATACCCTTTGTAATAAGTTAAAGGAAGCATTAATTGAATGGTTTCCTCACTCTCATATTCAAATTCAATATGTGACATATAACGATTATATTCAATTTCTAAGTCTACTTTTTCCCCATTAACGATTGTTTTAATTTGCCTGCTATCCAACATGTAATCATCTTCTTGGATAATAGGTAGATATTCACCTACCCCTGTTTGTTTATTGTCATAGTAAGATTGATTTTCTACATCATATGCGAAAATAACACTATATTCATCATCATTGTTTAGTTGATTATCCGTAGTCATCATATGGTAGTTAAATAAACAAATATTTATGGCCATTAATAAGATAACAATAACCTTAACCATACAATTATTATAAATTAGTGCATAGCTTACTAAAATAATACTTGTTAAATAAATTAATAAATAAAACCTAAAAGAGAATTGAAGGAAATTTAGTATCTCCAAATCATAAATAGGAAACCAACCAAATGCTAATCCCAAAAACAGATAATGCATGCATGAAATCGCTAAAATCCATTTGTTTTTAAAGTGTTTGTAATTTAATATAGGAATCAATAAACTTACCATTCCAATTCCAAAGCGTTGAATATCTGCCATAGAAAAGATTGAATTCTCTACAATATTAAACAAATTGAAGGTGCTAAACATTGAAATAATATTTGTGCTTATATCATAAGATTGTGCATAACTACTTACCTTAAAGATTTGGTCTAATAGCTGCTCAAGCATTGGTAGTGTATAAAATGCTGTTAATAAAAATCCTATAATCCCTGCTTTAATGCTCGTATAAAAGATATTCTTTATTCTGGTAGGATAAAGAATGGAATAAATAATAATTAAGAGTATATAGACAATAAGAATCAATAAAAAACTTAAATTATGACTTAAAAGGATACAAGTCATAGATATCGCTAATAAGATAAACCGATCTTTATGTCTATAAAACACTTCAACAAAAGCATATAAAAGAAGCGGGAAAAAAGTGATTGCTAAAAACTCAGAAAAAGCACTTCGATAATAGGCATCTATAAATCTATATGGATTTAAACAATAAATGCTCATTACTATAAAAATAATATTATATTTGTTTTTGAACAAAGCATTGGCACATAGATAAGAAAGTAGTGTGCCTAAAAAGATATAGAAGAATAAAGTAAATTTATAGGAAATAATTAAGGGCACCCCCAGCATGTATAATAATGCGGCAGGATACATAAATACATCACAATAAAATAATGGACTTGCATAGCCAAATTCAAAGTTGGTTAATGGGTAAAGCTTTGGTAATATTTGACCATCTCTTATTGCATTCCCAATGCCATTAATTCGATTCAAATGAAAATAAAGATCATCTCCTAGATAAAGTGAATCCGTAAATAACGCAATCGAAAACAACAGCGTAAAAAACGCTATGCACCCTATTGCTATATAATGATTCTTTAGCCATTTTATAAGATTTCGCATACTTACCTCACATCAATGAATAGACTTACTTTTTTGTTTTCTTTCTTTCGTATATAAATGATCCCGCGAAAAGCATGAATCCAAACGCACTAATCATTGCCCCTGTTTTAAACCCATAGGACATAAAATACAATTCTACTTGATTGTCACCTGATGTGATTGGAACACCCATAAAGCCACCATTTACAGAAATCGTATCCGTTTCTACACCATTTACCAGCACCTTCCATCCTGCATTGTTTGGTATTGGAATAAATAATAGATTATCACTTTCACTACTTATGTTCCCTTTTAGATAATTATGGCCTTTTTCATAAACCGAAAAACTTGATTCAACGACATTTTCATAAACACTTAAATCTATGGTTTCATCATCCACAAATACAGTTTCCACAAATTCACTAAAATCACTTAATTCACTAAAATACTTTAACTGATTTGTCGTATAACCAAAGCCTTTATAATCAGCTGATTGATACACCTTTAAATGTTGTAAGTTATAAACATATTCAAATTCAACGTCCTCAGGAAGTTCGCTTTCATCATACACAATATAGTATTTAACCCCCAACATTGTTAAGATATCTGGATCTGTAAATTCAAATATATGAAATTCAAAATCAAACAAATCGATAAACGGTTGGATATTGGCATCATATATGGTGTCATATGTTTCAAGCCCCATATATTTGTAAGTCATTGCGTAATTTGCATTGTTAGAAAAATTTAAATCATGAGATTTATCCATTTTATATCGATAAATTAAATCCTCATCCATACTTCTATAATAATCTATGCTTTCAGCTAAATTTTCATTTCTTGATACTGTAAACCATTGATATTCTGGATTCTTTTGATAATATTTCACTACAAAAGTGCTACATAATTGAAGAATTGTAATCATAATAGCTAACTTCTTATTTTTAGTATAAATAATATAAATGACAATAGAGGTAATAAAGCTTGTAATATAAAGTCCTGTTAAAATATTCATTGACTCTGCATCAATATCCAATGTATATGTACATGCTGCTGCAATCACATAAGCAATTAAATAAACAATAAGTACCTTTTTATAATTTTGATTCCCTTCAAGCCCCTTAGCCCCAAGATAAATCATGTAGAACACTAATAAATATAACCATCTTGATGTTGGCTCAGAGAATGCATGTAAAACTGAGGATGCTGGCATAAATAATAAACACATGCTCATTATCAATAACACAACAAGTGCACTTCTATTTTCTTTTTTAATGACATAATTAAGTGCTGCAATTAATGGTAGAATACCAATGAATAACAAGAAACCGCTTAAAGTGTATTCGCCTAAATTCACAAAATTAGATGTGTTTAAATTGACCCAATCTAAAATATATCTCACATTGATTTCCAGTGGAAAAAACAAGCCATATTCCCCTGACACTCCAACCCTTGGATTAGATAAAAGAGTCAGTGCAGCTGGTACCACTAAAATAGAGCTAATCATTACACCAATTAAATAACGAGACAAAACATTGAACCCTTGCTTAATAATATCATTAATCTTATATCCCTTATCCCATAAAACATGGATTGCAAAAAGCCCTAAAAATACGGTACTTGCAAACATCATATAATAGCATTGTAAATATAATACAGTTACAGACGTAATGAAGATAGTACTTTTTTTATGGTGTATAAATACCATGAAGCCATAAAACATCATCGGTAGCATCGAATAAAAACCATGGAACATATACTGTCCAAAGAATAAGATAGATGCCCCACTCATTGCATAAGTAATTGCCGCCATATTACGTACATTTTGCTCTTTAATCCCGTATTCTTTTAAAAATAAATTGAAAGAAATTCCAGCAATATACAAACATAAAATAGACTTGATAAAAAGTCCTAATTCAAGATTATGAAGATATTTATCAAAAATATAAATCATTGGCATAAAAATATCACCAACTAAATAATAGGCTTTACTGCTATAAAAATCTGTTCCTAAAAAACTATTCCATGAATACATTGGCAATCCTTCGCCATGCAAGAAATTATAAATTAAATCTGCCCATTCATCATAGAAAATATTGTATTGAAGATATTGATCAGCATCGTTAATAAAAGATTGTCCCATCAATAGGGAAACCGATAATGCAATACTAACCAAGCTTATGCAAAGTAGAATGAGTTTATGTTCCTGCCAAAATTCTTTTAATTTATTCTTTAATGTATTCATTTAAATCTTCCTTTCAATCACTTCTATCGTTTTATAACCCCGATAACAAAAGCTAATATTTTATAATTCCATTTTCTAACAAGTTTAAAATAAGTATTCTTTAATCCACCCAAAGATGTTAAATAAGGATTTTTATAATAATGCGGAAAATGATCAACTAAAATATTAATACTTAAATCTAAGGTTTCATTTCTCATTTTATTATCCTTGATTTGAATGGTGCGTAAGAAAGAATTCCCTAAGAAAAACTTAGTAAATAGATATTCTAACTCATTGTAATAGATGTCGTATATTCCACGTGTCTTATAATGCAACAATAATTTATCGAATACGGCCACCATGTCTTTAACCTTATCATTATGAGTATGGGTAATAGACCCTTCTCTTTGTACGTAATGAACAAAAGATTGACCTACATAACTCACTTTATTCAGGAAAGGGGTTATTGCATATAAAAAATATGCATCTTCATAACGATATCCTGTTGGGAACTCTACACCTGTTTTTCGTATCGTTTCTGTTTTGTATAGCTTATTCCATAATGTAGCCATCAAGTTGACTAGCATTTCTTTTTGTGGGTGATAGGGGCCATCTAATCTGATGGTTTGTTTACCTGGATATTCCCAGTAAAATGGAGAAGTAACTACATCCGCATCTTCTTCTATGGCTTTATTCAACAATGTCTCATACATGTTTAGTTCAGCATAATCATCGCTATCTAAAAAGCCAAAGTAAGGAGTGTCTACCTTTGATAGACCATAATTACGCACATCTGCTATCCCACCATTTTCCTTGATAAAGGATTGAATATTAGGATATTTCTTTGCATATTCATCTATAATCACTTGACTGTTATCAGGTGATGCATCATTAACTACAATAATATTTACTGGTATACTTTGATTCACCAAAGAGTCTAGACATTTTACTAGATATTTCTCTACATTATATACGGGGACAATAACACTTACTTGCGGTTTCACTATGCCACCTCTTTTTTACTAGACCACTTTACAATGATCGACATTACAACATAATTTAAAGGAATTGTAATAGGCAATGCAAATGCTTTGGCTAATAATTCTGGCGCCCCTAATGTATCCACCATAATCACTGTAATAAGCATATTAATAATAAATCCTGGTATATAACTAAGTGGAAAAGTAACAAAAGATTTAAATGATGGTTTCGTATGATAGGTGAAGTGCATATTTAAAAAATAAGAAAAAATCATCGTTGTGACATCTCCTATTAAACTTGATGTCGCTACAGCAATATGAATGCTTACGCAGACCATATAAATCAATAAAGATCCTATTGTATTGATACCACCGATAATGGCGAAACTTAAAAATTGTTTACTTAAAAATTTTTCTTTTAATTTATTAATCACGTTATTTACCTCATTATTTATCATATCATAAAAAAAGAATGCATGAAACGCAATATCCAATGATTTACGTTACTTACATTCTTTTAAAAATTTGCTTTTAATTTTTTTCTTGATAAATAATATTTTGAAAATGATGTCTGTTGCAGGTTTTTTAAGCCAAGCGCATTATAAATATGACTGGGTAAAAATTCATCATACTTCACTTCCAAAACAAATTGTCCTGTTTCCAAAATCGGTACTTTTACCCCTTGCATACTAAAGAACCCTTTTACACAAGATGATCCTACAATGTTTTTATCAAGTGTAATTCTTACATTCCCACTTTTATACACATAAGCTTCCCTCACATATTCAACAATTACTTTGGGTCTTAGTAAACGAGTTTTCATTTGCAAACAAAGCTGTTTATAAGGTTCACTGGCATCTTTTATCTTTGGTAAATGACTATTTAAAATTACATCTTCGACAATTTCTTTTGATAAAATACATGACTGTTTAAAATTATGGGTATTTCTTTTACTCTTTATTTCTAATTTAACAATAGAATTTGGATCTCCATAGAAACGAATACGATATTTATCGCGATTTTCTACTCCGTCTTCATTCTCGTAATAACATCTATTTTGATAGTCATCAAAATAAACACTTCTAACGATATACTCTCCATTTTCACCTGCATGAGTATCTTTTTTTAGCAACATCTTCAAGCGACTTTGCAAAATAGCTAAGTCCTTCGCATCACATAAATATTTCTGTTCAACACGATATTTCATGTTTTTCTCCTACACATAAAACTAAAATCTAACTTCTCCATCATGGAATATTAAAGAGACTCCCTCTACTCCATCGATCGTATGACAAGCATTAACTAATGCTTCACCTTCCTTAGTCTTTAATTCAAAAAGAATTTCTTTATGATTAGCATATACATTTCTTGTACGCACACTAATCTCTTTTGAATAAGGCTTCATCTTCTCAGTAAGTACACTTTCTGATACACTTGCTTTACAATTAACGGTTAATATATAACTTGATTTAGCACAAGGAACATAGTCTAATGCTAGCATTACAAATGTCATAATCACACAGGATACAATAGCAATATTAAACAAGCCTGTACCACATATAATTCCTGTACTTATTGCCCAAAATAGAAACAATAAATCAATTGGAGATTTTACTGCATTTCTAAATCTAACAATAGATAATGCCCCTACCATCCCTAATGATACAATCAAACTACCTTGCATCGCAATAATAATCGAGGTCGTAATAATTGACATCCCTACTAACGTTTTTGCAAAGGCTGGTGAATAAAAAGTTGACTTAGTCGAAAAACGATAAATCATATAAATATATAATGAAAATGCTAATGAAATAACCATAAATAAAAATACTAATTGTAAACTAAAATCTGACTCAGTTAAAACCTGTGATGTCAATTTTTCTACGATGTCATTAATTCCCATACTTACCTCTTTTTTCTCATATCATTATATCATTGTACATTTGCTTATTCAATTAAGGGTTACAAGTAAAAGGAAACAATGAATTCTTCTATTCTATTCATCTAACAAATCAGTGATAGCGATTTTATCCCCTGTCGAGTTAAATAAAATAATAGCCAATGAATCATTTGTAATCACCTCATCAGATACCACACATGTATCCTCAGTAAAGCTGATTACCTTATCATTATAGCTCATTTCGATGGATTCGCTACTCTCATAAATAACTTCTCCATTTTCTATAATTGCAAAGTAATTATTTGTTTCATCAAAATTTCCGCTTGTTATTTCTGTCAATGAATCACGAACCCAACTTGGTAAGTTATTTACACTTTTGTAGTAAATCATGATTTCTCCATCATATTTTTCTAATCGTTTTAACAGACGATGGTTATCTTCTTCGATTTTTGCATAGGCAAAAATATCACTTATTCCTCTATCAACATATAGTTCTTCTAAGAGTTCATTAGAAGTATGTGATAAATCATATAATTCATTGATACTTTCAGCTATTGTGTTCGTAATAATTTCAGCTCCATTAATATAAGCGTGATAGGAATCACTGTGAATCCACATTTTATACCCTAAACTTTCTGATTCTTCAAAAAAATCTATATATGGAACTCCCTTTTCCTCTGCCCATTTCCATACCTTTTTCAAGTAGCTTTGATTCTCATCATCCATACTATCGATCGGTGTCTTATACAAGAAAAGTTCAATTCCCTCTTGTTTGCACAACTCATAGATTTGATTTAATGCAAGTTGATCTGTTTCATCCAATTCTACATCTAAATCACTATTATGAATTTCTGCATACCATGAATTATCAATCTTTGTTTGTTCCAAATAAATATATCCAAAGGATTGATTGATTTTTGATATATCTTCTATTAAGGATTCACTTGGTTTTAAATCTTCTAAACTCGTCATGTATTTCCATTGATTATGATAAACTAAAAATTCATTATAATAAGTTTTAGCTTTTTCCTCTGGTAAAAAATTAATAGTATTATATTTTTCTTCATCTCTCATTTGATATTGGGCAATGATATATGAACTATCTGCCTCACAAATACATCTTAAAGGCAAAGCTGTATAGACTTCTAAAATAACTACCTGCGGACTTTGAGTTTTCAAAGCTTCCTTTAGCATTTCATAACTTACTTCAAGGGGTTGACAAGCGCTTCCAAGCACAAAGGAATAAGTCCCTGTATCTTGATAGAAAAAGGTTGGATTAAAAGAATACTGAGCATGTGAGGAACCTAGCACAATCACATCCATACTGTCCTCTGGCAAACTTTTAACCCCTATGCCCCAGTC
>JAWXUG010000055.1:0-9965 GCA_044432885.1 Erysipelotrichaceae bacterium
GGCAGCAGGACTTGGGGTTAGTGGAAAAAAACCATTTGTCTCTATTTATTCAAGTTTTTTACAACGAGCATATGATCAGGTGAACCATGATATTTGTCGCATGAATTTACCATGTGTTATAGGTATTGATCGTGCAGGATTAGTAGGAGAAGATGGAGAGACTCATCACGGGGTATTTGATATTGCCATTTTAAGAAGCATTCCTAATTTAGTGATGTGTCAGCCAAAAGATGCGAACGAAGCACAAGATTTACTATATACAGGGTTTGAATCTAAACATCCTTATGCAATCCGTTATCCAAGAGGAAGTGCACTTTCTGCCAACAAACCATTTGAGCTTATTGAAATAGGAAGTTGGACGAAAGAAATCTATAATACAATAAATGATTGTACGATTTTAGCCTATGGACCTGATGTTGTTCGAATTAAAGAAAAAATTGTTTCCAATAATCTATCTGTTAATGTTATTAATGCACGTTTTTTTAAACCACTTGATGAAAAGATGATTCAAGAACTAGTAGACTTAGGAAAACCGGTAATTATTTATGAAACAGATATGCTACAATCAGGGCTTGGAAGTGCTGTATTAGAGTATTTAAATCAACATCAATTATCCCTTGTCATTCATCGAATGGGAATTGATGATCAATTTGTTAAAGCGGGATCGATGAACATGTTAAGACATGAACTTCATTTAGATTATCAAGCGTTGTTTGAGAAGGTTAAGCAAGTAAAGGAGTAATTCATGTTAAAAAATCTTTTTGTAAAAAATTTTATTATCATTGATGAAATCAGCCTAGATTTTGAAGAAGGATTTAGTGCTTTTACAGGAGAAACAGGAGCAGGGAAGTCTTTGTTGATTGATGCGATTGGCTTTTTAATAGGAGATCGCATGATGCAGTCTATGATTAAAAAGGGAGCTGACTCATGTATCATTGAAGGAGTTTTTAATATTCATAAAGACGATGCATGCAAAGCCTTACTCGAAGAGGCGATGATCGATTTTGAGGATGAAATTATCGTCACAAGAATGATGAATACTGATGGGAAATCATCGATTAAATTAAACCACCGTACCATAACTTTAAATTTTCTAAAGTCGTGTTTGGCAAAACAGGTAGATATTCATAACCAACATGACACCCATTATTTACTTAATAAATCAAAACATTTATCCCTGTTAGATGCATATATGAATCAAGAAGCTTTAACACAAGAAGTTTCAAAAAGCTATCAAGAATATGCCAATTATCAAAAAGAGTTTGATCGTTTAACAAACCAAAGTGATGATCGTAATGATATTGATTTTATTCAGCATCAAATAGATGAGATTGAACAAGTTAATCCTATTTTAAATGAAGATGATGAACTAGAAAAATTAGATCAGTTTTATTCAAAAAGTGCTAAATATGCCAGTGCTATTCAAGAAGTTATTTCATTGTATGATGAGGTAGATGGAATTAATGATCGTCTTTATCAAATGGTTAAAGCTACAGATTTGGATCATGAAGATTTTGTAAATTTTTCTGCTAGATTAAATAGTAGTTATCAAGAACTTGAAGATACAATAGAAACGATAAAGAATTATCAGAATCAAATGGATGTCAGTGAAGATGAAATTAATCGTGTTCAAAATCGTATATTTGAAATTAATCGTTTAAAGAAAAAATATGGCTTTAGTATTCAAAGAATCTTAGATAAAAAAGAGGCTTTAATACAGGATAAAACCTTTATTTTAAATAAAGAAGTTTATTTAACTAATTTACAAAAAGAAATTGATAAAAGCTATCAAAGTTATCTTTTATGTGCTGAAAAGCTACATCAATGTCGTGTTGATAGTGCTTTAAGTTTACAAGTAAAAATTGAAGATGTTTTACATCAATTAATGTTAGAAAATGCACGGTTTGAAATTGTTGTTGAAAAAACTAAAGATAGTAAGCATGGTTTTGATAATGTATTATTTATGGCTACTATGAATAAAAGCACAGATTTAAAGGAAATTTCAAAGGCAGCAAGTGGGGGAGAACTTTCACGCATGATGTTGGGATTGAAAACCATTTTTTCAAATCTTCAACAGATAGAAACGCTAATTTTTGATGAAATCGATACTGGAGTAAGTGGTATGGTAGCGGGATGTATTGGTAAAAAAATGTCTGAAATTGCTAAAGATATTCAAGTTTTATCGGTCACTCACTTGCCACAGGTTGCTGCATGTAGCCAATATCATTATCATGTCTACAAAACTCAAGATGAAGCAACTCATTCACAAGTTGAGGAGTTAAATAATCAAAGAAGAATTGAAGAGCTTGCAATGCTTGCATCAAGTAGTACATCTGAGCATGCCTTAAGTGCGGCGAGTGAATTATTTTTACGTATGCAAAAGGAATGCTATGAATAAATATATTTTTCATATCGATTTAAATGCATTTTTTGTAAGTGCACAAGAATTATTAAACCCAGAAATTAAAGGAAAGGCTGTAGCAATTGCTGGTCTTAAAGCAAGATCTGTGGTAACAAGTGCATCCTATGAAGCACGTGAATATGGAGTTACATCAGGGGAGAGCGTTTTAACTGCAAAGAAAAAATGCCCTCACCTTTTAATTATTCCTGCCAATATTGATTTCTATGTTGATTTATCTCATCAGTTTATTGATTTTATTAAGTCTTATAGTGATGAGGTAGAAGTAGCTTCCATTGATGAATGTTATGTCAATATGACACAGACAATAAAGAAGTATCCTTATCCCTTAGACTTAGCTGTAGAGCTACAAAAAGAGTGTTTAAAACAACTTTCTTTAAAATGTTCAATTGGTATTGCAGAAAATAAATTCTTAGCTAAAATGGCTAGTGATATGAAAAAACCAATGGGGATAACAGTCATTAGAAAAGAAGAAATTCAATCAAAACTATGGCCCCTTGAAATAGGGAGTATGTATGGGGTTGGTAAAAAGAGTAGAGAACAACTTATTAAGTTAGGGATTTGTACGATAAAAGATTTAGCGACCTATCAAGATGTCAAAAAACTAAATCAAGTTTTTGGAATCCATTATCAAGAGATGATTGATCGAGCCAATGGAATGGATCATAGTGTGCTTGAACAAGAAAGTACCCCTAAATCATTATCACAATCACAAACATTTAATGAAGATGTTAATGATTTTGAAATGATTCAAACCTCTTTATTACAATTATCTAAACGATTAGAAAAAAGATTAAATAAATATCATTTAGCAGGTAAATCAATTACTTTATCTATACGATATGATGACTTTAAAACCATCAGTCGATCGACTCCTTTAAATTTTTATACCCATTCATCTACAGAAATCTATGAAATCGCAACAAGACTTTATGAACAATATGATGTACAAAATGCTAAAAGACTTTTACGCATAGGCATCAATCATTTAATTGACCAAGACAAAATAAGTGAAGAAATTGCCTTGTTTGAGGTATAATAAATGTATGAAAATTGAACATGTGATTGCATCTTATCTAAAATATTTAAGGATCTATCAACATCGTAGCGAAAATACGATTAAGACCTATCAAAGTCAGCTTAAATGCTATCAAATGTATTTAAGTGATTTAAATGTGGTCTGCTTTGAGGAGATTGATTATACGATGATCTTAAACTTTTTGACAACAATGCAAGAACAAAAAAATGTATCAACGCTTGTTTCAGCCATTAAAGGATTTCATCGATATATGAATGAACAATATGATTTACAAGATGTGAGTGTTCATATTGAGATGAAACATTCTAAAGAAAAACTTCCCTTGTATGCAAGCGAGCAAGAAATTGAATCCATCATGTATCAATTTAAGGATAATCCCCAAGATGTATTTCATCATGCCATCATTGAAATGCTGTATGGTTTAGGGATGAGGGTTAGTGAAGTTTGTCTTTTACAAGTTAATCAGGTAAATCTGGAAGACGGGGTTGTAAAAGTTGTCGGAAAAGGTGGGCATGAACGGATTGTGCCTATTCCTTATGCTAGCGCCATCATATTAAAGCAGTATTTCTTTGAGGTAAGAAGTTTATGGTTAAAGCAACCTACAACTCTCTTTTTTATTAATCATTTAAATAAGCCTTTAAATCCACGCTATGTGCAACGATTAATTAAAAAGTTACTAATTCAAGGGGATATCGATAAAGATTTAACACCTCATAAATTAAGGCATAGTTATGCTACGCATTTACTACAACAAAATGCTGATTTAAGAGTCATTCAACAACTCTTAGGTCATAAAGATATCTCAACCACTCAAATCTATACGCAAATAGATAGATCACACGCTAAAAAAAGTTATTTAAAACACCATCCAGCGAATCAAATCATTGATGCATTTGATAAGGATAGTGAATAAAGATATGGTACAATAAAGATAGAAAGTAGGAAATATATGAAACCATTTAAAAGAATATTTACAATTGTTATTGACTCTGTAGGTGTGGGTAGTTTACCAGACGCAGATTCATACAATGATGCAGGGTCAAATACCCTAAAACATATTAGTGAAAGTGTTGATCAGTTAAAAATTAATCACTTAGTTGATCTTGGAATAAGTAATATTTGTACATTGAAAAATATTGATGTGAATTTACAGGCAAAAGCATATTATACAAAGATGTTTGAAGCATCTGTTGGAAAAGATACGATGACAGGTCATTGGGAAATGATGGGACTTAAAATTGATGAACCATTTGTAACCTTTACAGAACATGGTTTTCCTAAAGAATTAGTGGATGAATTAGAAGAGCGCACAGGGTATAAATATATTGGGAATAAGTCTGCGAGTGGGACTGAAATCTTAGATGAATTAGCACCAAGACATTTAGAAACCAAAGAATTAATTTTATATACTTCAGCTGATTCAGTTTTACAAATTGCAGCATGTGAAGATTTAATAGGGCTAGATGAATTGTATCGAGTGTGTGAAATTGCAAGAGATATAACGATGAAACCGCAATGGCGTGTGGGTCGTGTTATCGCAAGACCGTTCATTGTTGTGGATGGAAAATATGAACGTACAAGTAACCGTCATGACTACGCATTAAAACCATTTGCTAAAACTGCGCTAGACTCACTAAAAGAGGCAAATTACGATGTTATATCAGTAGGGAAAATCAATGATATTTTTGATGGAGAAGGGGTAAGTGAAAGTCATAAATCAAAAAGTAGTGTTCATGGGATGCAACAAACCATAGAAATCGCTAAAAAAGACTTTACAGGATTATGTTTTGTAAATCTTGTTGATTTTGATGCAAAGTGGGGACATCGCCGTAATGCATTAGGTTATGCTAAAGAATTAGAAGACTTTGATGTCTTATTAGGCGATTTAATCAATGAGCTACGTGAAGATGATTTATTAATGATTACAGCAGACCATGGAAATGATCCTACATGGCATGGCACAGACCATACACGTGAAATGGTACCATTGTTATGCTTTAGCAAATCATTTAAAGGATCAGGATTGTTGAATATGCCAGATACTTTTGCCTGTGTCGGAGCGACAATTGCTGATAATTTTAAAGTGAGCAAACCAGGGCATGGAACTAGTATTTTAGAAAAGTTAATCTAATCAAATATAAAATTATAATAACCTGTTTAATACAGGTTTTTTATTTAGAAATTTTAATATACAAAAAATTGGTTTTTGCGTTATAATAATTAAAAGGAGAATGAAAACATGATATTAGACGATTATCAAAAAAGAGTTGAACAGTTGTTTGATCAAGTTAAAACAACACAAAGAGAAAACATTATTACTGCTGGAAAAATGATTGCAGACACCATTGATGAGGGTGGCAACATTTATTTAAGTGGTATTTGTCATAAGATTGACAAGGATTTAATTAATCGTGGAGGTGGACCTGCTTTCTACAAACCATTTGATTATAAATTAGAAGTTTTATCAGCTTCACGTGATAGAGATCGCAGTGATATGGATTTAAACATGGAAGGGTTAGGGGCTTATATTCTTAAAGCTTCAACGATAAAACCTGGTGATATCCTATTTGTTGGTTCTGTATCAGGTCGTACAGCAGGGGTAGTAGATTTAGCTTGGGAAGCTAAAAAGATGGGTATTAAAGTCATTGCAATGTCTTCAATGGCCTATGCATTAGATGTTGAACCAATTCATTCATCAGGAAAAAAATTATATGAATTTGTTGACTTAACTTTAGACAATTGTGCACCGCCTGCAGAAGCTATGTTGGAGGTAGAGGGGATTGAAGCTAACTTTGCAGCAGCAAGTGGTATAGCTAGCTCTTATATTTTATGGTCAGTAACTGCTGTTGTCCTTGAAGAAATGCAAAAACGTGGTAAAACACCATTATTGTTAAAGAGTGCAAACTATCCAGGAGGACCTGAATATAATAAAACCGTTGTTAACGCACATTACGATAAACACGGTTGGTAATCAATATTAAACATCACTTTATAGTGGTGTTTTTCTTATCTAATACTTACTTATTATATCTATATAAATGTCGCATAATATACATTATGCGAACTAATATATACATAAAAATACCACCCTTATGGATGGTATTTGTCTTATTTATTTACAGTATCTTTTAAAGTTTTGCTAGCTTTAAATCCAGGTACTTTCTTTGCTGCAATTGTAATTGTTTCATTTGTTAATGGATTTCTTCCAGTACGTTCAGCTCTTTCTTTTACTTCGAATTTTCCGAATCCTGCGATATCAACAGTTTCTCCATTTTCTAAAGAAGTCGTAATTTGTTCAAATACAGAGTTTACTAATTCTAATGCTGCTTTTTTGCTTCCTACTTGTTCAGCGATATTTTCCGCTAATACTTTTTTTGTTAAAATTGACATGTTGTTTTCCTCCTACATAGTCTTTAATCTATACTTAGTTCACTAAGTTGATTTATTAAACAAGATAAGTCTTGTTTACTCATTAATTTTACACCAGATGCATTTTTATGTCCACCCCCATTAAAACTTTGTGCGATGCTATTTAATGCTGCATACTTTGATCTTAGTGACCCTTCATAAAGATTTGTCTCTTCATTTAAAATAAACAAAGCCCATATATTTAACCCTTTAATAGAGCCAAATGTATTGACGAACCCTTTAGCATCACTTTCGCTCATTCCGTATGGTTGATAATCATTTTTGCTTAAAATGGCATAACCAAATGAGTTATTGATGGTTAGTTTTGTACTTAAATTTGCCTTAAATTGAAATTTATTTAGCTCAATATCAAATAGAGTACGGTTTAATTCTGCTATATCAAAGCCAGATTTCGCTAAAAATGCAGCTTTTTCAAGTGTTTTATAGCTTGTGTTGTTGGTTTTGAATGATAAGGTATCTGTTAACATACCCATATACAAAAATGCTGCACATTCTTTACTTAGGTTTAACCCTGTATCTTGAATAAAATCTGCAATCATCTCACAGGTTGAACCGTATTCAATACTTTGAAATATCTCATTAGTAAATGGTTCAAGCAAAGGATGATGATCAACAAGAATGCTTGTAGATGTTAGGGATACTTGTTTAGATGACACCCGTGCTAATGTTGGCGTATCTAGGATGATAGCTAAACTATTAGCTACAATTTCATCACTTATAATGTCAAAATCATTAAATAAGCGATGTTCCCCCTCTCCAAGTATTAGCACTTGTTTTCCATTGTAATTGTCTAATATTAGTTGTTTTAAGCCATATGATGAGCCTAAAGCATCTGTATCAGGATTTACATGAGAAAAGATTGTGATGATGTCATGTGTTTGAATAGCTTTTTTTAGAATTGTCCAATTCATTATACGTTTAATAATTTAACTGCATCGCGTGCAATCATTAATTCTTCATTTGTAGGTACAATCCAAGCTTGTACTTTAGATTTAGAAGTAGTTAATTGAATTTCTTTACCACGTGACTTAGCATTTAAATCGTAGTCTACATCTAATCCTAAAACTTCTTCAAGTGCTTTTAAAGTTAAAGCTCTTAATGAACCATCATTTTCTCCAACACCAGCTGTGAAGACAATACTATCAACTCCACCCATTTGGAAGACATAGCCACCAATTACATTGACTAAACGATTTACATACAATGCTTGTGTTTCAACAGCTCGTTGTTTGCCTTCATGTGCAGCATCTTCAATATCACGCGCATCACTTGAAATTTGACTTACGCCTAACATACCGCTTTCTTTATTTAATTTATCAATGACTTCTTGAGCACTGATTCCTAATTTTTTTACCATATATGGGATGATAGCAGGATCGACATCTCCTGATCTTGTTCCCATCATAATTCCACCAAGTGGTGTGAATCCCATAGATGTATTTACACATTTTCCATCTTTAACTGCTGAAATAGAGGCACCATTTCCTAAGTGACAAGTGATGATTCTTGAGCCTTCAGTTGGCTTATCCATTAATTCTAATACACGTCTTGCAACGTATTGATGACTTGTTCCATGTGCTCCATATCTTCTAACTTGATAATCAGTGTACCATGAATATGGAACTGGATATAAGAATGATTCAGCAGTCATTGTTTGGTGGAATGCTGTATCAAATACAAAGATATGTCCAATAGATGGTAATGCTTCTTTAAATGCATAATATCCAATTAGGTTTGCTTTGTTATGTAATGGCGCTAATTCTGCTAAATCAGAAACGATTTTAGCATTTTCTTCATCTACTACAACTGAGCCACTAAATTTATCTCCACCTTGTACTACACGGTGTCCTGCTGCACTGATTTCATCTAATTGAGCAACAATTTTGTGTTCAACAAGAGCATCCAACAACAAATGCACCGCTTGTGTGTGATCTTTAATTTCTAATTCATTTTTAACTTTTTGATTCCCAAATTTAATTGTGAAAATTCCAGTTTCAAGTCCGATTCTTTCTACAATTCCTGAACTAATAACCTCTTCTGATGGCATTTCGATTAATTGAAACTTTAGCGATGAACTACCGCAATTTACTGAAATAACTTTACTCATAATATTTTCTTCCTCCCTTATTCAGTTTCTATACATTGATTCACGAGCAAATGGACCGTAGAATCATTGATATTTAATAGTTGTTGATACAATCCTTGCCTTAATTCATATTTTTCAGCAAGTTTTAGCTTTGATTCATAATCTTCTAAAATAAGATTACAACGATGGATTAAGTCATGAACAGCAGCCTTGCTAATTCCTTGAATTTCGGCAATTTCATTTAAAGATAAATCTTCTTTATAATAATAATCCATAATTTTTTGTTGCTTATCTGTCAATAAATTTTCATAAAAATCTAATAAATAATTCATTCTTTGTTTTTTATCAAGCATCTTTATTCATTCCTTGTGTAATACTATACAAATATAAGTCTAAATCAAAGGGTTTTAAATCTTCCATTTTTTCACCTAAGCCAATATAATTAACCCCTACTCTTATGGTATCTTTAATTGCTAAGACAATTCCTCCCTTAGAAGTACCATCCATTTTGCTTAAAATAATACCCGTAAGTTTAGTGGTTTCATTAAATAATGAGGCTTGGGATAATCCGTTTTGTCCTGTACTTGCATCAATCACAAGCCATACATTATGGGGAGCTCCCTTAATTTCTTTATCAAGGACACGATGCATTTTTGATAATTCATTCATTAAATTCACTTTATTTTGAAGTCTTCCAGCAGTATCACACAATAAGATATCTACTTGTTGCTCATTTGCATAACGACATCCTTTGACAAGTACACTACTAGGGTCTTCTTGAGGATTTCCTAAAACGCTTTCAACCCCAATTTTCTCTGCCCAATTGGCAAGTTGATCAACTGCCCCTGCTCTAAACGTATCAGCAGCAACTACCGCTACTTTTTTACCTTCCGTTTTGAATTGATGAGCTAATTTTGCAATGGAAGTAGTTTTACCTGCCCCATTGACCCCTACCATTAAGATAACAGTAGGACCCTCTGGATTCATATGAA
>JAWXUG010000056.1:0-9898 GCA_044432885.1 Erysipelotrichaceae bacterium
GTATTATTAAATCCAACGACTGAAATATCTTCAGGTATTTTTATATTATATTCATGCAAGGCGCGAATAGCCCCGATTGCAATCTCATCATTACAGCAGAATATAGCAGTAGGTAGATGTTTTTTTAAAATAAGTTCCTTCATCATCTGATACCCAGATTCTGAGGTATAAGAACCAAAAACAGTGTATGGTTTATAATCGATTTGATGAGTTGCACAAAACTTTTCAAAGAAATGTCTACGTCGATCAAAGTACTCCGTTTCATCAGAAGTGTATTCTATTCCACCAAGAAATCCAATTTTTTTATGGTTTAATGCTATTAAATGGTTCATTGCGTCTTGGATTGCATGTTCAAAGTCTAGAACGATGGAGTTGGTAAAAATTTTATCAAGAAACATATCTACAAAGATAACACGATCTGTTAATTTTCTGAATTCGGAAACATCATGCTTACTAAACTTTCCGATACAAATCAACCCTTCCACTTGACTCAATTTGCTAAGATAATCGTTATCTCCTTTAAATGAGCGAACGATTTCAATATTATTTTTATTTAAATAAGTTTCTGCCCCAATACGTATAGATAGATAGAAAGGGTCTTCAAGTTCACGTTCAACAGAATACCATTGGACGATCCCAATCTTTCTTGGCGTATACGTATTTTTCGTTTTTGTTTTACGTTTAGTATAATTTAAACGTTTAGCTTCATCATTTACACGTTGTCTAGTTTGATCGGTTACATTTAATGTTGGGTCAAAGTTTAAAATTCTTGATACCGTAGAAATCGATACACCAGCAGCGGCTGCAACATCTTTTATATTTGACATAATTTCACCTCTACATACAAAATAGCATATTATGTAAGCGATTTCAATAAATTTAGTAAAAAGTGATAAATTTTCTTTATATTTTACTAGAAAATGCAGTAAAACAATATTATCTATGAAAAAAACTACATTCTGTATGAAGGATGTAGTTTTGATGTTAGATATTATTTTTTTCTTCCCTTTTAAGTGTGCGTTGTAATTTAATTGCAGCATAGCCTACCAATAAAAGGATGAGTGGCAAGAAATATTGATAATATTCTTGGCTTGTTGCTAAAAAGGCAATGAGCATAAATAGAAGAAAGAGCTTATTTAAACTTCTTTTTACATTATCAGCATCTTCTTCTTGAACTTTATCTATCCATAGGCTTTTCAAGTAGCCCTTCCCATATATTTCGCTACATACAAACTTGGTAAAATGATGCATTGCAATGAAAACAAGGATAATACCAACAATCCAAACAATAAAGTCCACATAGCTTATCACATAGACAAATCCTATAAAGATAAGGGCGTAGATAAGTGCAACAACGATAAAATACATTAACATGTCCGCCTCACTCAAATAACGCATGTTCTCTTTTTTACAATGATGACAAGTTACACGTCCTACACTGAATGCATTGAAGAATTTAGAAACATCACTTTGGATGTCTTTTTGACAGAGTTTACATTTTAATTTCATAAATTAGTTCCTTTTCTAATAACAGAATAAATTGGACCAATGAGTAAATCATAGGATCAAATTTTATATATTTTTGTTGAATATCATCATAATATTGAGGATATTTTAACATATTTATCATCAGTTTGACACTGTTAAGTTGATCGATACCGACGAGTCTTTTCATAATCGTTTGTATAAATTGTAAATGTTGAGTATCTTTAGGTTCCGATAACTCCTCATTGAAATAAGCCAATAGTTGTTTGGAAACGATATCAAACTCATAAATTGTTGAGGTGTCATATTTACATAAAATCATCAGCTCATCCAATATCAAATAAGCAACTTCTTTTACAGATAAATTAGATTTATGAGCTTTCTCTTGAAGGGTCGATAGGATGGCATAGTGATTGTTTTGATAATTGGTTAGGGTACTTGAAGCTTCAATACTAAGTAATTTAAGATAAAATGTCTCAAACAATTGATCATTGTCACTTGGAATAAAACTATATTTATGGCCTTCTAACTTACCATAAGCTTTTAGGGTATCGTGATATCCTAAGCTAATGTTTTTTTGAATTTGTGCTTGATCAAAATTTAAGATACTACCGATATATTCTTTAGGATAAAGATAGGTCATATTTGGATAATTAATAAAATGTGGATGAATGATATCACAGTCTAAATCTACAATGATAAAATGTGTTGCCCCTAACTCAAGTGCTAAGTCTACAGGTAGATTGTCATAGTATCCACCATCAATAAATCGTCCCCTTTCAAATTCATGGATTGGAAAAGCAGGGAAGCATGAGCTTGAGGCAATCATATAATTAACCCCATCTTCAAGCATCTCACTTTTTTTAATTAGTGCTGGTTTAAGAGAGGGAAAGTTTACACTTACTAATCCATAATCAATAGGAGAGTTTGTAAATTTTTCCTCGTTAAAATAGTGAGCTATTAATTCTTTTAAAGGGGCATTGTCCATACTGTGTTCTTTGTACTGTCTGAAAAAATGAAGCGCTAAATTACTGTTGGTTAACATGGATTCAATAGAAAAATCTTTGGGATATTCTCCTTTAATTACCTGGGTGATATCAATATCATTCCATAAATCAAGCAGAGCATCTATTTCATTTTGCACCACTAAACAGCCATTTAAGGCGCCAATAGAGGTTCCTGTTACAATATCTATTTTAATATTTAATTCATGTAGTGCTTGAATCACACCTGCTTGATAGCTTCCACGTGATCCTCCACCGGCTAAAACTAATGCTGTTTTCATAATTACCTCTTATCTATCTATACCTATCATATAATGAATGAACAAAAATAGCCAAAAGAAAAACTCCGTTAGGAGTTATTTCTTATCAGACTTAGTTGTATTTAATACTTCACCAACTGAAGCAATGGCTCCTGCGATATCTTGTAAGTTGCTTGGAATAATCAGCTTTGTTGCTTGTCCATCAGCAACTTTTTCAAGAGCTTCGAATCCTTTAATAGTTAAGAATGCTTGATCAGGATTAGCTTCATTAATTAATCGAATACCATCAGCTTGTGCTTGATAGATGCGTAGAGCAGCTTGTGCTTCCCCTTCAGATCTTGCAATCATTGATTCTTTTTCAGCATTTGCACGAAGGATAAGAGATTCTTTTTCTCCTTCTGCTGTTAGGATTGATGCACGTTTTTCCCCTTCAGCTTGAAGGATTTTTTCACGACGCTCACGTTCTGCACGCATTTGTTTTTCCATTGCATCTTGGATGTCGCGAGGCGGAACAATATTTTTTACTTCGACACGTCCAACCTTAACCCCCCATGGGTCAGTTGCTTCATCTAAGATGGCGCGCATCTTTGTATTAATAATGTCACGTGAAGTTAATGTTTCATCTAATTCTAAATCCCCAATGATATTACGTAGGGTAGTTGCTGTTAAATTTTCTAGTGCACTGATTGGTCTTTCAACGCCATAAGTATATAATTTAGCATCTGTAATTTGGAAGTAGACAACCGTATCAATCATGATGGTTACATTATCTTTTGTGATTACGGGTTGTGGTTCAAAATCTTTAACAATTTCTTTTAAAGATACACGATTAGATACACGATCCATAAAAGGTACTAAAATATGAAGACCTGTATGCCATGTTGTATGATAAGCTCCAAGACGTTCAATAACATAAGCTCTTGCTTGTGGTACAATTCGGATACAATAAGCTAAGAATCCACCTATTGCAAGTAATAAGATTAAAAATAAAATGATTTGAAAAAATTCCATATTTCCTCCTTCTAATCGACTTGAACGACAACTAATTTTGTGCCGTCAATCGCCTTAATTTCAACAATGACATCTTGTTGAATGTCGTGATGATCAAAACTTCTTGCATTCCATACAACACCATTTACTTTGACTTCCCCAAGATCATCTAAAGTGATGGGTTTTAAAAGTCTTGTTTGAGTACCGATAATTCGATCCGCATTGGTTGCGATGACATTGGTTGTCATGTATTTTGTTAAATGTGGTCGAACAAGAAGTATAGATAGTAATGAGGTAATGATAAAGGCGCATACTTGATAGATAAATGCAAGTTGTAATTGATTGGCAATTAATCCAAAAATTGCACCTACCGCAAACCAAATACTCACTAAGGCTGTAGCTGTGCCAATTTCAAGGATAACAGAGCCAATTAAGACTGCGATCCATAGCCAAAAAAACATTTACTTTACCTCCTTGTCTATTTGATCTAATTGAATAATTAACATCTTTTCTCTTGCATGATACAAGGCATCATATTTTTGCCCTGCAAAAGAGGTGTCACATAGTTGTGATAATTCATTGATAATTGCTTTATTTGAAATGCGCGAATAACCTTTGCCATTGTAAATTTTGTGAAGATGAACAAGATCGATGACGTTCATATCTAAATCTTTTTTCTCCACGGGTTTAAATGCCACTTGTCTTTTTTTGTAGTCAATGCCAATTAAACACCAATCGACTTTTGTAAAGTATTGAGCACTGACATTGTTAAATGTAAAGTTATTTTCATAGATTGTGACAAGTCCATGATTTGCATTTCCTTTAGTCCATTCAAACATTCGTGTCCTCCTTTACATATATTATATATATTTCTTATTTTTTTTACAAGTGATAGCCGGTACAATTTCTCATACCAAAATAAAGCTGAATAGGGTATAATTGAAACGGAAGGTAAATAGAATGAATTATTGTTTAATAGAAAATGTAAATAGTTATTATGAAAAGAGTGGAAGTAGTTCTCAAAGTGTAATTTTACTTCATGGATGGGGACAAAATACAGAAATGATGGCACCGGTTGCTCAACATTTAAGTGCTTTTTTTACAGTATATAATATTGATTTTCCAGGCTTTGGAAAAAGTGAAGAACCACCTGTTGCATGGTCACCAGATGATTATTGTGAGTGGTTAAAAAAATTAAGTGATTCTTTAAAAATTGAAAACCCAATATTAATTGGACACTCTTTTGGCGGGCATATTGCAATGCGTTATGCAAGTCGCTATCCTGTTTACAAGATGGTATTAACAGGTGCTGCTGGTTTGAAACCTAAAAGAGGTGCAGACTACTACTTAAAAGTATATGGCTATAAAGCGAGTAAGAAGCTTCTTCAATTACCTGGAATGCAAAAACATAAAGAAAAACTATCTAAACAATTTGGTAGTGAAGATTATCAAAATACCACAGGTGTTATGAGGGAAACCTTTGTTAAAGTGGTGAATAGTTATGTGAATGACTTATTATCATCGATTCATTGTTCAACACTGTTGGTTTATGGAAGTGAAGATGATGCTACTCCATTATGGATGGGGGAGTATCTTGAAAAACATTTGCCAGATGCAGGACTAGCTGTTTTTGAAAATCAGGGACATTACGCATACTTTGTACAGATACAACGTTTTAATGCGGTATTAGATGCATTTTTCAAGGAGGATAAATAATGGTATATTTCGTCTTTTTATTTTTAATTGCTTCAATGATGGTTGTGCCATCTAAATTTATTTTATTAATGATTCAACAAAATCGTTATGAATTAGAACGCTATATCGCATGGTTTAAAGCGAATAAAAAAGAAGTACTTAAACAAAATATCACTGCTATTATAGTAATGGTAGCATCGATTGGTGCTTTATTTGCTCCATCTTATTATCCAATGATGATTGTAGGAGGACTTATTTTCTTAAAAATCATTATTGATGTCTATGTAGAAGCAAAGAAACAGTATATTAAGCCCTTAAAGTATACTAAACGTGTATTAAGACAGATTGCTTTAATTATTATATTAGATGGTTTATGGTTAATGCTCTGTTATCAATACATTCCTGAAAGTTTTTATATCTTGGTCTTATGGATGAGTTTATGGATAAATCAAGGAATTATCGTATTGGCGATTTATATGTTGGCTCCGCTTGAAAGATTCTTCCATAAGCAATTTATGAAACAAGGGAAGAAAAAGTTAAAAGGTATACCGGGACTTCAGGTAATTGGGATTACTGGAAGTTATGGAAAGACTTCAACAAAAAATGTTTTACAAGAAATTTTATCAAGTAAGTACTATTCATTGATGACACCAGAATCGTTTAATACGCCAATGGGTATTACGATTACGATAAAAAAACACTTAACAAGATTGCACCAACTATTTATTTGTGAAATGGGGGCAGATCATGTGGGCGATATTGAAGAGTTAATGAATTTTGTTGAACCAAGTTATGGGATTGTAACCTCAATTGGGCCTCAACATTTAAATACGTTTAAAACGATTGAAAATATTATACAAGAAAAAATGAAAGCAATAGAAATGCTACCACAAACAGGGGTGGGTGTTCTTAATATGGACAATACACTTATTCGTGAGTATGAAGTTAAGAATACTTGTAAATTAGTTCGTGTAGCAATTGATCATGAAGATGCAGATTTGCGTGCAACGGATATTGAATACAGTACAAGCGGCTCAAAGTTTAATGTAGTTATCAATGATCAAGTAGTCCCATTTGAAACAAAATTGTTGGGGAAACACAACATTATGAATATCTTGGTAAGTATTGCGATTGGTCTTGAAATGAAGGTTACACCAAGAGAATTACAACGAGCAATCAAACGTTGTAACTATGTTTCGCATCGTTTAGAACTAAAGAAAATTAATGGCTATACCTTTATCGACAATGCCTTTAATTCTAATCCATCAGGAGCAGCGATGTCTTTAGAGGTATTATCAAGAATGCCAGGGAATCGTTTTGTTGTTACGCCAGGAATGATTGATTTAGGAGAACAACAAGAAAGCTTAAACTATGAATTTGGCAAACAAATGTTCAATCAAGTGGATACCTGTATTCTTGTGGGTAAAAATCAAACCCAATCCATCTATCAAGGGTTAAGCGAAAGTGGCTTTGATATGGACCAAGTAATAGTAACCGATACTGTTCAACAAGCATTTAAAGTGGTTTATCAGTTAGCAAGTTTACAAGATGTCATCTTACTTGAAAATGATATGCCTGATGCATTTAACCATTAAGAGAGGAAACTCTCTTTTTTTGTTCAAAAATGTCACGAATACATGGTGACAAAGTTAAATTACTTTAGATTGAAACAAAGCTTTAAAGCAGTGATAATATGGGTGTAAGGAAGTTACTAACGAGGAGGAAACAATGTTTTTTAAGAAAAAGAAAAAGTTAGATTTATTACTAGTAGAAAACATCAAAACAGGATGTGCTCCTGTTTCTAAAGAAGAAGCTATTCACAATGTGGGGAAGATATTAGTAGATACAGGCTATGTAAAAGAAGATTATATTGAAGCCATGATTGAAAGAGAAAAAACATATTCAACTTTTATGGGTAGTGGATTAGCCTTACCACATGGTGTGGAAGCCGCGAAAAAAGAAGTATTATCATCAGGCATTGCAATTATGACCTTTGAACAACCTATTTCATGGGATGGTGAAGAAGTTTTAATTGTCATAGGTGTTGCGGGTGTTGGAGAAGATCATTTAAATATCTTATCTATTATCTGTGAAAAGATGCTGGATGAAACAACCGCATCATCGCTCATTAAAGGAAGTGCTGATGAAATCTATAAAATATTAGCTGAAAAGGAGTAAACATATGATTATAACCGTAACAATGAATCCAGCAATAGATAAAACAATTGAAATTAATCAACTTGTACAAGGGGGATTAAATCGCATTCAACATGTTGAAATTGATGCAGGTGGTAAAGGGATTAATGTTTCAAAAACTATTTGTGCACTAGGTGGAGAAACAATTGCCACAGGCTTTAATGGAGGACATAGTGGACGAATCATTGAAGAGGCCTTAAAACAACGAGGTATTCAAAGTGATTTTGTTGATGTTCATCAAGAAACAAGAACAAACACTAAGGTTCATGAAAAAGATGGTCCGATTACAGAGTTAAATGAACAAGGATTTTGTGTAAGTGAAGCTCATAAACAAAGTTTATTAGATAAAATAAAAAAATATGCAAATCCTCAAGCTTTATTCATTTTAGCAGGGAGTATTCCAAAAGGAATTTCACCAAGTATTTATGCTGAAATCATCGCAATTATCAAAGAAAACAATGGCAAAGTAATAGTCGATGCTGATGGAGAACTATTTACTGAATCACTACAGGCAAGACCTCATGTGATTAAACCAAATAGAGAAGAATTGGCTGAATATGCAGGAATTAAGGGTGAGGTTAGCCAAGATGAACTAGTGACAACGGCTCAAGAATTCTTAAATAATGGTGTTGAATTAGTAGTCATTTCAATGGGAAAAGACGGTGCATTATTTTTAAGTAATGAATTTCAATATCATTGTGAAGGGTTAAAAGTAAAAGTCCACTCAACAGTTGGTGCTGGGGATGCGATGGTATCTGCTTTAGCCTATGCAATGCATCAAGGATATGATTTTGATGAAATGGTTTGCTTAGCAATGGCGACCTCGGCAGGAGCTGTTACAACGCTAGGGACTAAACCACCAACTAAAGAAGTAGTTGAAACATTAAAAAAACAAGTAAAAATTAGAAAAATAGGAGAATAATCATGAAAACAAAAGCAGTTAGAATGTATGGAGCAAATGATTTAAGACTAGAAGAATTCGAATTACCAAAGATTAAAGAGGATGAAATTCTTGTAAAAGTAATGAGTGACAGTATTTGTATGTCTACTTATAAATTAGTGGATCAAGGAAAAAAACATAAACGTGCACCTCAAAATATTGATACCAATCCAATTATTATTGGCCATGAATTTGCTGGGGTGATTGTTGAAGTAGGAGATAAATGGAAAGACCAATTTAAACCTGGTCAAAAGTTTGCTCAACAACCTGCTTTAAACTATAAGGGAAGTTTAGCATCTCCTGGATATTCATATGAATTCTTTGGTGGCGCATGTACTTATTGCATCATCCCACCTGAAGTAATGGAATTAGGATGTTTAATGAATTATGATGGAGACAGTTTCTTTGAAGCATCTTTAGGTGAACCAATGAGTTGTATTATCGGTGGGTATTATGGAAATTACCATACAAATAAAAGAAATCACGACTTAGAAATCGGTACTAAAAAAGATGGAGATATTATTATTTTAGGTGGCTGTGGTCCTATGGGGCTTGGAGCGGTTAGCTATGGCATACAATTGGAAAATAAACCAAAACGTATTGTGGTTACCGATATTAGTGATGAAAAAATTGCTCGCGCAAAAGAGGTTATTTCACCAGAAAAAGCTTTAGAAAATGGTGTAGAATTAATCTATGTAAACACTGCTACGATGAGTGATGCGGTAAGTGATTTAAGAGAAATTACGGGTGGAAAAGGATATGATGATGTCTTTGTTTATATTCCGAATCGTCATGTTGCAGAAATGGGAGATCAGTTATTAGCCTTTGATGGTTGCCTTAACTTCTTTGCAGGGCCAACAGACAATCAATTTAAAGCTGAAATTAATTTATACAACGTACATTATATCAGTGCCCACATTATTGGTACAACAGGTGGTAATAATGATGATTTAATTGAAGCTAATCAACTTGCAGCTCAAGGTAAAATTGAACCTGCAGTAATGGTTACCCACGTAGGGGGAATTGATAGTATAAAAGATGCAACACTAACTTTACCAAGTATTCCTGGAGGGAAAAAATTAACTTATACACAATTTGATATGCCGCTTACAGCAATTGAAGATTTTGAAAAATTAGCTTCAGAAAGCGAATTATTTGCGAAGCTTGATCAAGTGTGTAAAGCAAACCGTGGGTTATGGAGTGCTGAAGCAGAACGCGTTTTATTTGAACATCATAATATTACATATTAGGGGGAAGTATGAAAGAAAAATTACAGGTATTTGGTCGCTTCCTTAGTGCGATGGTGATGCCTAATATTGGGGCCTTTA
>JAWXUG010000057.1:0-9663 GCA_044432885.1 Erysipelotrichaceae bacterium
CTTTGTAGTTTTATTTTTAAAGATTCACTTATCATAATAGCTCAACCACAGTCGCTCCATGACCACCTTCATGGGCCATTGCAAGGGAGAATGACTTAACTTGTGGGTTAGATTTTAAGTATTGATGTACCATCTTCCTCAATATTCCATGTCCTACCCCATGCACGACTCTAAAATATTTTAATTGATTAACTAACGCATCATCTACATACTTGCTTAATACCTCATATGCTTCATCACTATTTAATCCTATTAGATGACATTCTAAAGGCATTGTAGTCGCTTTAAATTCTTCACGTTTTTTAGGCTGAATCTTCTTTTGAACAGGACTCACTGTTTTTCTAAGAGAATCCAATTTAACAGTCATTTTAACCCCATTCACATCAACGATGGCATTCTTTTTTTGTAGTTGTATGATTTGTCCAACTTGATTACTATGGTTCATTTTTACATAGTCATTAAGGTGTAATTCTTCATCACTAATTTCATCAAAAGATTCAATTTCTTGAAGATTATCTAATTCTTTTTTGACTTTTAAAGCATCATGAAATTTAAAGTTTTGCGTTTTTAATTCATCAATGTATAAGTTTGCCTCTTCTTGTTTTTCCACGATATAAGCTTGTGCTTTGATACGTGCTTCTTCCAAGATTTTTTCTTTACTTGCTTCAATACGCTCTTGCTGTTGATGTAAATCTCGTAGCTGATTTTTTAAAGCTTCTTCTTTTTCTTTTAAAGAATCATTTAAAGCTACTTGTTGAGCAATTTTAATTTGTAAGGTTTCAACCAATTGCTCATCTTGAGAAATGGCGTCTTCTTTTAGTTTCTCTGCTTGTTGTAAAATGAGAGGATCAAAAGAAAAACGTTTCGCAATCGCAAAGGCATTAGATTGTCCTACTAACCCTTCAATAAAACGGTAGGTTGGTCTAAGTTTTTCCTCATCAAAAGCGACACTTCCTAAGATAATATCTTTGTGTTTTTGACCATATAGTTTTAATCTACCAAAGTGAGTTGTGCATACAACCATGGTTTTCTTGTTTCTTAAGTAATCAAGAATAGAAATCGCTAAACTTTCCCCATCCTTAGGATCAGTACCAGAGCCCAATTCATCAAGCAGTACTAAACTTTTAGAAGTAGCACATCGAGTAATATAAGATAGTTTTTTTAAGTGTGCTGAAAAAGTTGATAATGATTCGACAATAGATTGACCATCACTAATGTCTTCAAACACATGGTCAAATAAAGGGATTTGAGCATCATCACATAAAATAGGTATGCCCAAATAGCTCATTAAAACAAATAAGCCGATAATTTTTAAACTAACAGTTTTCCCCCCAGTATTACTACCTGTAATTAATAAGCAATGATGTTGTTGGTCTAGATGATATGAATTACTTACAACCTCTTTTGGATCAATAAGTGGATGTCTTGCATTTTTTAAAGACAAATCACGATGAGTTGAAATTTCTGCCACTATTGCATTATTTGCTACCCCATAAGATGCTTTAGCAAATAAGACATCCAAATAAACTAATGTATCTAAATGAGCCATTAATGATTCAGCATATCCTTTTACTAAGGCAGACAATGCTTCTAATATGCGCTTAATTTCTTCTTCTATATCATTTTCTATGGTTTGTTTTTGATTATTTAAAGTTACTAAAAATCCTGGTTCTACATAACTTGCTTGTTTGCTGGCACTATCTCCATGGATAAATCCGTGATAAGTATTCTTCAAACTTGATTTTAATAAGACACAAGCTCGATTGTTACGATAAACAACCGTATTTTCTTGCAAAGAATCAGCGTTATCTTTCATAAACTGTTGCAAAGAGGTCTGTATTTGACGCTCAATTTTTCCCAAACTATGCTTTAATTGTTTAAGGGTAATAGATGCACTATCCATTACTTCTGCATAATTATTAATAGATGAACTGATTGCATCTTCAATTTCTTTATAATAAGCTAGGGTTGAAGTATAACTAACAATGGCATCAAAATCCCCTTCTACACTTTTCATATATCCTAAAACATGTTTACTTGCGCGATTTAAATCTGCAATATGAAGTAAATCTTGGGCAGCTAATGTTTGTCCCTTCATGCATGATGACAAAGCTTGATAACAATTTTTAACCCCTAAAAAAGGCATTTTAGAAAAACGCACAGTCATTTCTAATGCTTGACGTGATTCTAACTGATTTCTTTTAATTTGTAAGGGATTAAAGTCTACTTCAAGCGCTAAAATAGCCTCTTTAGATAAACTAAAAGAAGCATGCTTGCTGATTTGTAAGATTACTTGATCTAACTCTAGATGTTGATAATGACTATTCATTGCCATCTCCATTTACTTGAATATCCATAAACCATTTAAATAATGCATCATATTCAATATCGCTTTCTAATTCATCGATGTATTCCATAAAGAAAGTTTGTACTTCCTCACTATTTGTAATACTCACTAATAAGTAATCTGATGCAGTAAAGGTTAATTCATTAATCGTTTTAAATAGTGTTTCCTCAATCACTTCTTCTCCATTTTCAAAATATGGTAAGCGAATAATATTAAGGGCAACAAAAAGCCAAATTAATCCAACAATCGCACCAAATAAGCCACCAAAAAATTTATTTAAAGATGAAATGATAGGTAGTTTTGTAATGATTGAAATAAGTGGTCTAAAGATCAATAAAACTAATTTAATTCCAATTACTAGTAAAAGAAACCAAACACCAATATTTAAAAATTTATTTGATAAAATCTCTATTACATTTGCTGCTGCATCAACTGGAAAAATAGGAATTGTAATTGCTAAAGCAGGTGCATAATTATAAGCCACCCATAAAGCAAAAACCAATCCCACTAAGTCAACTATTTGTAATACAAGGCCTTTTCTCATCCCATTTAGTATTGATAAAATGAAAAAAGCACAAATGACCCCGTTAATTAAGATATATGTATTTTCAGGTATAATCATAATTCCCTCCGTATTCATTAATTATAGATAAATTTCCTAATACATGCAAATTTTGTTATAATTATTCAAAAGGATTACAAGCTAATGAAATGGAGTTTAATGAATGAATACGATCACTTTATTACTAAATGATAAACAAATAAATCAATTAAAAAATACATGGATGGACTATCTAAATGATACGATCCCGCCCTATGCATTATTTCAATTGAAGTGTGAACAATGTACGATTACATGTTATGAAAGCAAGAAGGTTGTTTTTCAAGGAAAAGATGCCTTAGTCTATGCTAGTCCATTTCAAGAAAAACAAATGATACTCACTGATAAATCATATAGTGCTGCTTTAATTAAAGATCATGCAGGGAGTGATGAGGTTGGAACTGGTGATTATTTTGGGCCAGTTGTGGTTGCTGCCTGTGTCGTTTTGGAAAAGGATATTGCCTTTTTAAAAGAGTTGAAAGTTAATGACTCAAAGGTCGTCAAAGATGAGATGATTTTAAAGATTGCGCCATCGATCATGAAACGTTTACCACATTCTCTTTTAATCTTAGATAATGCTAAATATAATGAAGTGCATAAAACCAATAACTTAAACAAAATCAAAGCTAAGCTGCATAATCAAGCATATTTACATCTATCATCAAAGTGTTCTATACCATCCTTTTGTGTGATTGATCAGTTTACCCCTGAAAAGTCCTATTATGGTTATTTGAAAGATGAAAAAGAGGTTTATACGAATCTTCATTTTGAAACGAAGGCTGAATCAAAGTATTTAGCTGTTGCCTGTGCTTCAATTATTGCTAGATTTGCCTTTTTAAAAGCTTGGCAACATATGGAAGAAACATGGGATATGTCCTTCAATAAGGGCGCATCTAGTAAAGTAGATGAAGATATTTTGTCTTTTGTAGATAAATATGATGAAAATTCACTCTATAAAGTTGCGAAAGTCCACTTTAAAAATACGAATATCCTTTATCTGTAAACACATTCGTTTACAAAATTTTTATTTTTATTTATAATCGTAAGCAAGAGGTGATAACATGGATTTTCCAACAAAATCAGAACAGATACTATTAGAAGTATTGTGGGCTTCAAAAAGACCACTTAGTACTGCTGAAATTATTGAAAAAGTACAATCCGATTGCTCAAGAAGTACAATGCGTGTGCGTTTGTTTCAATTAAGTAAAAAAGGTCTTGTACAGTCAGTAAAACAAGGCAGACAATATTTCTATACTCCGATTAACAAAGTTGAATATTATCAAGGATTTATTAACCATCAAGTTCAAAAGAAGATGGATGTAAGTTTTAATGAATTGCTACTTCAATACTTTGGTAAAGAAGTAACACATGAAAATATTCAAGTTCTGCAAAAAAAGATTGCAACAATCTAAACAAGGATAGCGAAGGCTATTCTTTTTTTTACACAAAAAACCGACCCTTATATTGTTAGATTTAATGAACTAACTCATTAGGGTCGGTATAATGGAAATTATTTATTTTATATTAAATATTTTTTATTGTTGTTGAATCCTTAACGATGACATCATGTGCGCCACCTTCAACAATAGAAACTGAAGATACTAAAGTAATTTTAGCTTTTTGTTGAAGTTCACTAATAGATAAGGCACCACAGTTACACATTGTTGATTGGATTTTATAAATGGTTGTTGCGACATTATCTTTTAATGTGCCTGCATAAGGTACATAGGAATCAACCCCTTCTTCAAAGGTAAGTTTACTAGAACCACCTAAATCATATCGTTGCCAGTTTCGTGCACGATTAGAGCCTTCTCCCCAATATTCTTTATAATAAGAACCATTTAACATAACTTTACTTGTTGGAGATTCTTCAAAGCGACTAAAGTAGCGGCCTAACATTACGAAATCACTACCCATAGCTAAAGCTAAGGTGATGTGGTAATCATAAACAATCCCACCATCTGCACAAATTGGAATGTAGATGCCATGTTTTTCATAATAAGTATCACGTGCTTTCGAAACGTCAATAACAGCTGTTGCCTGTCCTCGACCGATCCCTTTTGTTTCACGAGTAATACAGATTGATCCTCCACCAATACCAACTTTAATAAAATCAGCACCAGAATTTGCTAAAAATAAGAAACCTTCTTCGTCAACGACATTACCAGCTCCAACTTTTACACGGTCTCCATAAGTATCTTTGATCCATTTAATGGTTAATTGTTGCCATTCGCTAAATCCTTCTGATGAGTCGATACACAATATATCAGCTCCTGCTTCAATTAAAGCGGGAACACGTTCTTGATAATCTCTTGTGTTAATTCCTGCGCCCACAATAAAGCGTTTATGTTCGTCTAATAATTCATTTGGATATTCTTTATGTGAATCATAGTCTTTTCTAAATACTAAGTATTGTAATCTGTTATTTGCATCAATGACTGGTAAAGTATTAAGCTTTTTATCCCAAATAATGTTATTACAATCAGATAAAGAAGTTGTATCATCAGCAGTAATTAATTTATCAAACGGTGTCATGAATTCAGAAACAAGTTCATCTCCAGTTGTTTTACTTACACGATAATCCCTACTTGTAATTAAGCCTAGTAAAACACCATTCGGACCACCATCAGCCGTTACAGCTACAGTAGAATGTCCAGTTTGTTCAACAATTAATTGTAATTCTTTTAATGTAGAAGTAGGTTTTACATTTGAATCAGATACCACAAAACCAGCTTTATGATTTTTTACTTTAGAAACCATAGCTGCTTGAGATTCAATTGATTGCGAGCCATAAATAAAGGCAACGCCACCCTCTCTTGCTAAAGCAACGCCCATCTCACTACCTGATACAGATTGCATAATTGCACTAACCATCGGTATTTTTAAACTCAGTGAAGGTGTTTCCCCTTTTTTAAATTTAACTAATGGTGTATCTAAAGATACCTTTGTTGGAATATGTTCGCAGCTAGAATACCCTGGTACTAATAAGTATTCGCTGAATGTATGTGATGCGCTTTCGTAAAACTTTGCCATGTTTCCCCCCTTGTAATTTTTAACATTATATAGTTTATATAATAAAAAATCAATGTATAAATTATTAAATAATGGACTTTACTCAAATTTAATAATTAAGCATTGAAATTTGTTACATCCCTTATCACTGATGTGAACACTTAATGCGGTCTTTTGATTGTTTTCCTACAATTGAGACAATTTTTAAGCCAACTATTGCGCAGTAATCGATGTTTGAATCAATTTCAATTTTAGCTAAATCAGGATAATTTTTTGCATAATTTTCACATAGTTGTTCAAGCACATATCTTTTTTCTTGTGTTTCTTCAATGAGTCTTATATCCCCTTTGCATATCACACTTCCATAAGATGTAGAAAAGGTTAACGGTATAATTTCATCTTTTTCTACTACACAAAAACAAGCTTTAGAATTCATTCTTATTAAATCAATCTTTTTACCTTCCAATGCACAATGAAAATAAATAGAATCTTCAATTAAGACGTAGTTTAAAGGGATTGTATAGGGATATCCATCTTTATCATTTAAAGATAAGATACCTGTAATCCCTTTATTAAGCCAATTTAAGGCTATTTCATTATCTAAGCGTTGTAATCTTCTTCTCATCTATATCTCCTGTTATAATGCATTTAAAGACTCTAATAAGGCATAACTCTTAATGTGCAATCCACTATGATACTGTAAGAACTCCATTAATATTTCAACATCTTTTAAATCATAGTCAATTGTATCGACAATATTTTGATAATGAGTTAAATTAGCTTTATTACTAAATCTAAATTTACGCAGTTGATTTTGGGTATAATGCCCTTTTTCTTCAAGACATTCCTGACATATAAAGCCCCCATCTTCAATACTTATTGTTGCAATTTTACTTTCATCACAAACAACACATCCATCAACATAAGGGGTGATTCCTAATTTATTTAATGCACATACTAAAAATAATGAAAGAAACACCCACACATTTTTAGCATCAATATGCATATAAATGTAATTTAACTCATCAAAAACTTGGTCACTATCATCTAATTTTAATGCAATTTCATTCATTACTTGAACACTATTTAAAACATTTAACTCTTGATATAACAAATGTCTTGAATGAATCAGGGAACATGATTTAACTTGATACATGTTTTTTCCTTCTTGATAATCGATAAAAAATTCAATTTCATTACATAAATTTAAAGCAAATGCACGTTTACTATTAACTTGATTAGCTCCTTTGAATACCAATGAAAAACGCCCATATTCTTTAGTAAGTACATGAGCTAATAAGTCTTTTTCACGATATTCACTGATTGCTAATACAAGGCCATTAAATCGATCATTCATCTAAGTTTTCAATCTCCACTAGTCCTAATTCATTTAATTTAGACATTTTATTACGCCAATTTTTTTCAACTCTTACAAATAATTCTAAGTAAATTTTGCTTCCTAATATTTCTTGAAGTTCAATTCTAGCACGTTGTCCAATTTCCTTTAACATACTTCCTTGTTTTCCAATAATAATCCCTTTTTGACTATCACGTTCGACAATAATCATTGCATTAATTAAAAGATTATCTTTTTTACGACCCATACGTTCAATAATAACTGCAATTGAATGTGGGACTTCTTCTTTGGTTAAATATAAAATCTTTTCACGGATAATTTCACTAATAATAAATTGTTCAGGATAATCTGTATGTTGATCACTTGGATAATATAGAGGACCTTCTGGCATTAATTCAGTCGTTTTTTCAATAAGTGTTGAAAAATCATTATTTTTCAGCGCTGATAAAGGAAAGATTTCTGTAAAAGGATATTTATCCTTATACAACAAAATCATCTTCATCACTTGCTCCCTACTTAACAAATCTGTTTTATTTAAGATTAAAAAAGTAGGCATTTTAATGTTATTTAAATGTTGAAGTATATACTCATCTCCACTGCCAAATGGTTGGGTTGCATCTACCAGTAAATAAATCAAATCTACTCCACGTGATTCTTGTAGTGCTGTTTTATTCAAAACTCCCCCTAACTTATGTTGTGGTTTATGAATACCTGGGGTATCTACATAAATAAGTTGTGAATCTTCATTGGTTAGTATTCCACGAATAGCATTTCTTGTCGTTTGTGCCTTTGGTGAGATAATTGCAATTTTATGCTGTAATAAGGCATTCAATAAGGTGCTTTTACCAGCATTTGGACGGCCAATTAGGGCGATAAATCCACTCTTCATTAAAGGTCTTCCTCATTAAAACGCATTGGCAATAAATGATCTAGACATGTTTCAATAGTCTCTTTTTTATTCGATAAAATAATAGGTGCATTTTCATCAAGGAGTTCACTCAATACCTGACGACAAATCCCACACGGCGCAGCAATTCTTGGGCCATCACTAACAATCGCGATTGCTTCAATATCTTGTTTGCGATAGCCATTTGAATAGGCAGCGAAGATTGCGCTTCTTTCCCCGCAATTTGTTGCACCAAAAGATGCATTTTCAATATTGGCACCAATAAAGGATGAACCATCTTTGCATAATACACAAGCACCTACATGATAATTTGAATAAGGAGCATAGGCATTCTCCATTGCTTTAAAAGCTTGATCTAATAATGATTGATATTTCATAAGTTATCCTTTCCATATATGATGTAAAATAATCATAAATATACTCACAGAGACGATGGCTTGTACCAATACCGCCGCCGCACTAATATCTTTAATATATTTAATTTTTTCATTTTTATTAGTCTCTACAAAATCTGCTAAACGCTCAATTGCTGTATTAAGGTATTCACAGCTAATCACAAGTGCAATACATAACAAGATTAAGCACCATTCGATATAATTGAGTTTTAAAATAAAACAAACAACAATACAAAGTAAGCCTAATAGATATTGAGTCAAGATAGATGGATCTTTGATTCCCTGAACTAAGCCAATAAAGGCAGGTTTAAATTTCTTGATCATTGAACATTTTAAAAATTGATTTTTGTAAACCAATCATTTCCTTTTCATCTTCTTGATTCATATGATCATAGCCTAAACAGTGTAATAGTCCATGTAGAAATAAAAAATTTAGTTCACGATATTCACTATGTTCATAATCGATAGCTTGACGTTTAGCAGCATCAACATTGATAAACACATCACCAAGTTCATTCTCTAAGGAGTGTGTATAATCGATATTCGCAAAACTTATGACATCGGTTGTGCGATCAATTTGTCGATATTCTAAATTAACTTGATGCATCTTTTTATCTTTAGTCATAATAACCGCAATTTCAAAGTCATTACCTAAATTTAGATAGTCCAGTGTACATTTCATCATCGCTGAAAAGGATGACTTATATGATCGATAACTGGTAACTTTTGTTTTATTTAAAAAATTAATTTCCATCTTGTACCTCTGCCAATATTATACAACATAAATGAATTATTTTATCTAGTATTGAAATTTAATTCAAATAAGTGTATTTTATTTAAAAGGGAGTAGCTTACGCATGCGTTAAGTATATCGTCAGTACGATTGTCTAAGATAATCCGGTATGTTTTATAAGTAGCGAGACTTTTATTGTTAATGTACAATAAATGTCTCGTTTTTTGTACATTTAGAAGGAGAATGTATGATTTTACTTATTCAATTAACATTTGGCTTCACACAACTAGTTTATGGGGCGCATATTTTTG
>JAWXUG010000058.1:0-9469 GCA_044432885.1 Erysipelotrichaceae bacterium
TTTGTGCAGGGTCGATGTCTTTAATGGCAGCAGGAGTTCCTATTAAGGCACCGGTTGCAGGGATTGCAATGGGTCTTGTAACCTATGGTGATCACTATACAGTATTAAGTGACATCCAAGGGATGGAAGATCACTTCGGAGATATGGACTTTAAGGTAGCTGGAACAGATGCAGGGATTACTGCTTTACAAATGGACATTAAAATTGAAGGAATCAATGAAACCATCTTAAAAGAAGCTTTACAACAAGCAAAAGGTGCAAGAGCTGAAATTATGGCGAATATGATGGCTACGATCAACCAACCAAGAGTTGAAGTAAGTGAATATGCACCTAAGATGGTAACAATGAACATTCCATCTGATAAAATCCGTGAAGTAATCGGAACAGGTGGTAAAGTGATTAACCAAATTATTGAAGATTGTGGTCAAGTTAAAATTGATATCGAAGATGATGGACGTTGTGTTATTTATCATACATCAAGTGAAATGTTAAATAAGGCCAAAGAAATGATAGAAAATATTTTACGTGTAGCGAAAGTTGGAGAAATCTATGACGCTAAAGTTGTACGTATTGAAAAATTTGGTGCCTTTGTTGAATTATTTACGGGAACAGATGGTTTATTACACGTTTCAAAAATCTCTTATGAAAGAGTTGAGAAAACTGAAGATGTATTAAAACTTGGAGATATTGTCAAAGTTATCGTTACAGAAATTGATGATAAAGGTAGAATTAATGTTTCTGCTCGTGATTTATTGGAAAAACCTGAAGGATATAAAGAACCAGAAAGAAAAAGAGAGCCAAGAGGCGAAAAACGCGTATTCAAAAAGAAATAGGTTTTAGTTTATGAGGATGCGTAAAAAGAAGTGGGCTAAACCTTTTCTTGAAGAAAATAAAAATGTCATGATCCAAACTCCTGAGACCTATAAAGGTCAATGGAAATCATGTCTTAAGAAAGATTTTTTAGCCGTAGAAATTGGTTTTGGTAGAGGAAACTATATTGCAGGTATGGCAAAAAACCATCCTGATTGGGCACTTGTTGGTATTGAAAAAGATACCAACTGTGCTGCTGTTGCATTAAAAGGGTTAGATCCATCTTTAACCAATATTAAGATGATTAATCAAGATGCTACAGTAATAGAAACTTGGTTTGATGAAAAAGAGGTTGATTGTATCTACCTTAATTTCTCAGATCCATGGCCTAAAAAAGGGCATAGTAAAAGACGATTATCTTCTGCTTCATTTCTAAGTAAATACAATGATATTTTAAGTGATGAAGGACATATTGTGATGAAGACAGATAATCAATCTTTGTTTGAGTTTTCTTTAATTTCATTTTTAGATTTCGGGTTTAAATTGGTAGAAATTAGTGTAAATTATGATAGCGTCGCTGAGGGTGATCCTGTTAGCGAATATGAGCAAAAATTCTTAGATTTGAATCAACCGATTTATCGTATGAAATTAAAAAAATAATTTAGGAGGAATTTGAATTGAATAATGTTAATTTAATTGGACGCATTACCAAAGATGTCGAATTGAAAAAAACGAAAGCTGATACATCGATGGTTAGCTTTACATTGGCGGTTAAGCGTAAGTTAGCAAATAAAGAAGGTGAGAAGCTTACTGACTTCTTTAATTGTGTTGCCTTTGGCTCACGTGCTGTATTTTTATCAGAGTATGCTGGTAAAAGCACATTAATAGGTGTGGAAGGACGTTTGCAATCAAAAACTTACTTGGATGAATCTGAAAAGAAACATACCACTGTAGATATCGTATGCGAATCTGTGCAAATATTGCGCAGCCCAACAGCGAAAAATGAAATTAGCTTAACAAATGAGGAAAATACCATTCCTAGCGAAAAAGAAAATATTGATTTTTCTATAACAGATGAGGATAAGGAAGAAATTTCTTTATCTGATGAGAAAGATGATGTAGATCGATCACTAGATCAATTAATGTCTGAATTTTCTAATTATTTTAATGATTAGCACTTGAAAAAGTGCTTTTTTTATTAGAGTTGAGCTAATAACTGATATTTTTTTGTATAGTGTCATACTTTTTATTCCAAAAAAAATGGTGTATACTTAATAGGTAAAGGATGATGATATGAAAAAAATTATTATAGTATGTTTAATGTCGTTGATGTTCTTAACAGGATGTCAAGTAGAGAAACAACAAATTGCATATACAGTTTATCCAATCGGTTATTTGTTAAATCGTATTGGTGGAGATATTATTGATGCCGTTTCTATTCAAGAGGATGAAATTATTCAGCGCGCTCAACTTAAAGAAGATGCATATGAAATTTTAGAAGCGAGCTCAATGTTGATGCATATTGGTGATTTAGAGCCTTATTTAGATGTGAATTTATCAGCTATTAGTCAAATAGAAGGATTGGAATTATTTGATTTATCAGTATTAAATGCGATTTATCCGTTTAAACGTTATACTCGCATTATTATTGATGGTAAAGAAACTTTTATTGAAGGATCCTATTATTCGTCAGATTTATTTGATGATGTGGATATTACAGATAGAGACTTATATTTATGGACAGACCCTATTGGAATGATTTCAATGGCTAAGGATATAGAAAGTGCATTATCCAGTGACTACATTGAAATGTCTTCGGTATTTTCTGCAAATTTAAAATCTTTAGAGACAGATTTAATTAATCTTGATGCACAATATCAAGCCTTATCTAACTATTGTTTGAAAAATAATCAAACCATTAAATTTGTTTCGATGAGTGCTTCATTTGGTAACTGGCAAAAAACCTATGGATTTCAAGTTTATCCTGTAGTTTTATCTAAATACGGTGCCTTACCTACACTGGATCAATTAGAAGTTATTATGAAAAAGATTGTTGATGATGGCGTACAATATATTGCTTATGAACCCAATATGACTGATGATATGATTACTTTATTTAACTATTTAGAAACGACTCTTAATTTAACTAGGGTCAATTTAAGTAATTTAAGTAGTTTAACAGAAACACAAATGAGTGAAAACAAAGATTATTTATCGATCATGTATGAAAATTTAGCTGTGCTTGAAAATATGGCGCAAGATAATATCGTTGTAGAACCAACAGAAGAAATAACAGAGTAAGAAGATAAGCCGGAAACGGCTTATTTTATAAGGGAAATATCAAATGGCCATAAGATAAGCTTAATAAATTGAGGTGGCCTAGAAAGAAAAACTATCAATATAGACCTATATTGATAATATGAGAAGTTATGGAAAAACTATTGATTATTGATGGAAACTCATTATTATTTAGAGCCTATTATGCTACCGCTTATGGCTCTATGATGAAGACAAAACAAGGGATACCAACCAATGCCATCTTTGCATTTGCTAATATGCTAAGCAAGGCGCTAGATAACCTACAGCCAACCCATTGTGTTGTGGCTTTTGATAAGGGGAAAGAAACTTTTAGACATCAAATGTATGCAGATTATAAGGCAGGAAGAAAAAAAGCACCTGATGAATTGGTCTTTCAATTTAAACTGGTTCGTGACTATTTAACTAGTTATAATATTCCCTATTTTGAATTAGAGGAGTATGAAGCAGATGATATTGTAGGGACTTTTTCAAAAATGTATCAAGATATCCATATTGATATTTTAAGTAGTGATAAGGATTTATTACAATTAATCCATCCTACATGTGATTATCTTATGATAAAAAAGGGAATGAGTGAAATTGAAACGATGACCCCAGAAAAATTAAATGAAACGATGGGATTAACGCCTTCTCAAATTCCTGATTTAAAGGGATTGATGGGAGATGCATCAGATAATATTCAAGGGGTAAAAGGGATTGGTGAAAAGACTGCTTTAAAGTTACTTCATCAATATCAAAGTATTGAAAATATCTATGAGCATATCGATGAAATTAAAGGAAAAACCAAAACCCTTTTAGAAAATCAAAAAGTAGAAGCCCTTACTTCTAAGCAATTAGCAACCATTTACACTGATATCAAGATGGATGTTCCTTTAAGTACGTTAATATTTGAACCTAATTATCAAACCCTTCAACAATTTTATTTAACCTATGAAATGCGCTCCTTAGCTAATCGCCTGCCAATAGATGATTGCAGTGAGCAATTAGTAGAAATACAAGCAGTAACTACCATTTCATCGAGTTTACTAACAACAGATAGTGTATGTTATTTTGATTGTGATGAGTTTGATTATTATCATCCAACGCTTTATGGTTTGTGTGTAGGCAATAATGAAAGTTATGAATATATCAGTATTGAGAATTTGAAAAAAGATCAAGGTTTACTTGATTATTTTAAATCTGAGCAAATCAAGGTTGTCTATGATGTGAAACGTATCTATCATCTATTAGATGCTTATCAAATCATGTATCAACCTAATCGTTTTTTTGATATACGTTTAGCAGGTTTCTTATACAATCCACAATTATCAAACTTTGATAGTTTAATCCATGAATTTGGCTATCATCAAAATTTAAGTCATGAGTCTGTATATGGGACTACTGCAAAGATGAAACTTGTGGATCTTCAAATGCAGATGAATTATGCACAAGAAAAAACCCATTTGATTCAAACAATCATGCCAACATTAAAAGAAAAAATAGAAGAATTTCAAATGCATCATCTATATTATGAGGTAGAATTACCTTTATCCTATGTATTATATAAGATGGAAAAAGAGGGTATTTGTGTTGATTTAGCGGTTCTAAATGAAATTGCTGAAAAAACATTAGCGATCTTAGATGATTTAAAGCAAGTCATCTATGCTTATGCAAGTACACCTTTTAATATTAATTCACCTAAACAATTAGCTGTCGTTTTATTTGATGAGCTACAATTGCCAGCAAATAAGAAAAGAAGTACTTCAGTAGAAGTTTTGGAAAAATTAGAAGGGATACATCCGATTATTGAATCAATCTTGGCTTATCGTAAATATACAAAAATTTATAGTACCTATGCTGAAGGGTTGAAAAAATATGTTCAACCTGATCATAAAATTCATACCCAATTTAATCAATGTGCTACCTTAACAGGAAGATTGTCATCTACTGAACCAAATTTGCAAAACATTAGTGTACGTGATGAAGAGGGCAAGGAGATTAGAAAGGCCTTTGTGGCAAATGAAAATCATTTGCTTTTATCTTGTGATTATTCTCAAGTAGAATTACGGATGTTGGCAGATATAGCAGATGAAAAAGGATTAATTGAAGCCTTTGTGAAGAAGCAAGATATTCATACGATTACTGCTAGTGATATTTTCCATGTGTCAGCTGAGGAAGTAGATGATAACCTAAGAAGAAAAGCAAAGGCAGTCAATTTTGGGATTGTTTATGGCATTTCTGATTTTGGACTTGCAAAACAGGTCAATAGTAGTGTGATTGAAGCTAGAAGTTTTATTCAACAATATTTTATTTCTTATCCAAATATAAAAAAATACATGGAAGATATTGTAGAGGAATGTAGTGAAAAAGGCTATGTTAGCACAATATTAAATAGAAGACGTTATATTCCTGAAATTCATGATAAGAATTTTATGGTTAAAGAATTTGGCAAACGAGCAGCCATGAACACACCAATTCAAGGGTCGGCTGCTGATTTGATTAAAGTAGCGATGGTGCATATTGATGAAATGATGAAACAAGCCAAAGTAGAATCTAAAATGATTTTGCAAGTTCATGATGAATTGATTTTTGATGTTCCTAAAGAGGAATTAGAAATCATGATTAACCTTGTGGAAAAAGGAATGCAAGAAGCGATGAGTTTGAAAGTGCCATTAATTGTCAATCCAGCTTATGGAACTTCTTGGTATGAGGCGAAATAATGCCAGAATTACCAGAGGTAGAAACTGTTCTTAGAACCCTTGAAACAAGAATCAAAGATCAACCCATTAAAGAAATTGATATATTATGGGATAATATTATTGTAGGAGATAAGCAATTATTTAAAAATCAGTTAAGAAATCAACATTTTAGACATTTTAAAAGACGTGGTAAATACATGATTTTTGAAATGGATGATGTTGCCTTTGTCTCTCACTTAAGAATGGAAGGAAAGTATTATATTGAACCTTTTAATCAAGAGAATAGTAAGCACATCCATGTGGTTTTTCATTTAGAAGATTTTGATTTAAAATATCATGATACAAGAAAGTTTGGTAAAATGGAGATTATTCCCTTACAAAATGATTATCATATCTTTAAAAATTTAGGGCCAGAACCCTTTGATAATCGTTATAATATCTCCTATGTTGCCCCTATTTTAAAAAAGAGTAACAAAAGTATTAAAGAGATTTTATTAGATCAATCTTTTGTAGCAGGTATTGGGAATATTTATGCAGATGAAATCTTATTTTTAACAGGAGTTAGACCAAGTAAAAAAGCCAATAAACTAACTTTAAAACAAATGAGTCAACTTATAGAAAATACTAAAATTGTTTTAAATGAAGCAATTGAAATGGGAGGGACAACGATACGAAGTTATACCTCTTCATTAAAAGTAACGGGTTTATTTCAACAAAAATTATATGTGCATACCAGGGTGAATCAACCCTGTGTTCGTTGTGAAAATACCATTCTTAAAACAAGAGTTGGCGGTAGGGGGACTTATTATTGTGCAAAGTGTCAAAAATAAAAAAATTGCGATTACCGGATCAATAGGATGTGGGAAGTCTTTTGTCAGTGAGATCTTTCGCTCACATGGTTTGAGTGTTTTTGATGCGGATGCATATAATCGTACACTTTATGAGAATGAGGATATCTTAAAAGCACTTTATGTAGCATTTCCTAGTGTTTTTGTAGATGGCAATGTAAATAAAAAAGCTTTGGCTAGCCTTATTTTTAATGATTCAACTAAAAAGGATATCTTAGAATCGATTATGTTACCAAAAATTATTGAAGCAATACATCAAGAAATGATGAAGCATTCTATTTTTGTAGCGGAAGTGCCAACCCTTTTTGAAAACCATTTAGAAGATGAATTTGATATCATTATTGTCGTGGCTGCAGATCAGTCCATCATTTTAAAACGTCTTGAAGAAAGAGGATTATCCCATGAAGAGTCGCTTACTATTTTAAATCAACAAGTAGAACAAGGGGTAAAGATTGAAAAAGCGGATGTTGTATTTTATAATAACAAGAGTAAACAATCGTTAAAAGAAGAAGTAGATAAGTGGGTGAGTGAAAATCTATGCATTTAATCAAGGGAAAAGAATTATATCGTATTGAAACGTTTGATGTTTTAAGTCAGACCCATTTAAATGCGTTGATGTTGCTTTATCAACCAGTCATTGGATATAAAGCGATTAGTATTTATTTGACACTGAATAGTGAAAAAAAACATCTTACAGCTTATGAGTCTATTAATCGTATCCTCACTTTGATGAATATAGATATTGATAGTTTTTGTTTTGGGCTAAAAAAATTAGAAGAAATGTCTTTATTAAAGTCATTTTATAATGAAGAAAGTCATAAATATGTCTTTTCATTATTCCCTCCATTAACCACAGAGCAGTTTTTAAAGCATGATATTTACAGTCGATTATTAATTAAAGTCATGAATCAAAAAGAATATGAAAACACCATGAAGCGTTTTACTAAGATACAAATAGATAAAACCAATTTTAAAGATATTTCCTCTCACTTTGATACCAAACAGTTAGCTACATGGGATGAGAGTCAAGAAGTACAATTTATGAAGGTTCATCCTAAGATGAATTTTGCAGAAGAAAAACAATCGAATATTCGTTTTGATTATGAAAAATTTATTGCGATTACCGATGGCATCTTATTTCCTTATGAAACAAGAACCCAAGAAAATTTAAAAGTAATTGGTGAGTATGCTACAATTTATGGCTTATCTGCCGAGGTGATGAGACAGATTGTTGGAAAGTGTAGTGATCCTTTTAGTAATCAATTTGATGTTAGTAAATTACGCTTATTATGCAAACAAGTTAAACCTGTTGAATCAAAAGAAAAGAATCCTTACTTAATGTCATGTATTTCCTTCTTACAAAGTAAATTAAATGGAGCCCAAGTGCCAGAATATGAAAAAGGGTTATTGGAGCACTTGCTTCAAGATATGAAATTAGCACCCGAGGTCATTAATGTGGTGGTTGAATATGCCCTTGAAAAGAGTGGAAATCGTCTTACTAAAAACTTCTTGGATAGTATTGCTGCTTCTTTAAAACGTTCTAATATTCAAAGTTATAAAGAGGCCATTGAGTATTTAAATAAAGATATAAAAGTGAGAACAACAAAGAAAACAACTTATGATATACCAAATTATACTCAAGAAGAGGCTGAAGCCTTAACAAATGAACAATTACTAGAATTGCAAAAATGGTTGAAGGAGTAGAGGATGCATAAAATAAATTTTAGAATTGAAAATTCTGATCAATTAAGAATATTAAAAAAAGAAAAAGCAGAACATTTATTGAATCATCGTGCAATTTCAGCACTTGTGGCAAATGGTACAATTAGCCCACAAGAAGTATTTGATGAAGTGTTCAAATTTGAGGATTATGCAAAAAATATTGATATATGTAAAGGCTGTAAAGGGATTTCCTTTTGTAAGCAACAAATTAAAGGAAATTGTTTGCATGTAACCAATGAAGATTATTTGCAATTTTATTTATCGGGATGTCGCTATTTTAATCAAGATCAAAAAGATCACGCGTACTTACAAAATATTATTATTAATCATATGCCTAAAGGTTTTGAAAGACTCTCTTTTTCTAATATTGAAATTGAAAAAGAAAGTCCAGCCTATTTAACGACGATGATGAAGATTCGTCAGTGGATGGATGAGCCATGTTTGCCAGGCTTTTATCTATGTGGAGATGTGGGAGTTGGCAAGAGCCATTTAGCAGCTTGTGCAATCAATCATTTTGCTAAAAACAATTATCAAACTGGCTACATTTATGTCAGTATGTTGGTCAGTCAAATTAAAGATAAAATATCCAATAAAGAGAGTTATCATGAATTGATTCAAACGATCAGTCAATTAGACTTTGTGGTTTTTGATGATATTGGCGCAGAAAGTATTACACCATGGCTGCGTGATGAAATCTTATTACCTATTTTTAATGCCCGTATGGAAAATAAGAAGTGGACTTGGTTTACAAGTAATGATGATTTAAAAACCTTATACAAACGTTATTGTAACTGCAATAGTAAGAGTGAGGATAACATTAAAGCAAAACGAATTATTGAAAGAATAAAAGTACTTAGTAAAGAATATCAAATGACGGGAATTAATCGTCGTTTTGAATAAGCATACAAGGTGCTTTATATAATACTGAAAAATGTAAGCATTTACTTTGATAGATTTACAAACCTTTTACTAAAAACGAGATAAAAGCGCTTTTAATTACTAGTAATACCTGACTTTTGGGGTTAAAGGGAAAAAATGGTGCTCACATCATCAAATTTTGAGTGAAAGCACCTTTTTAATTTGTGTACTGCT
>JAWXUG010000059.1:0-9397 GCA_044432885.1 Erysipelotrichaceae bacterium
GTTAAAATGGTTTTTTATGAAAGTATAAAATAAATCATTAAGTTACTGCTACTCTCTTTGAAAAATTGATTCGCTAAGTTATCTCTATCCTAAGGTTGCACTTACTTTGCAAATTAAGTAGATTTTTGTTAAATGCATTTACAACTAGAACAAAATTATAATTGATGATATAATATTTGAAAGAAAAGTTGAATTAATTTTTATTGGTTCGGATATGCCGTTTATAAATTTGATACCACATAATGATTATTATGTGGTATTTTAATTAATGAGCACTAAGCTCATTTTTTCTATTTGTCGAACATGGGATCTACCTGCTTCAATTGTATATATTCTAGTTGTTTCCATACTACAGTGTCCTAGAATATCCGCAAGCCGACCTATATCTTTTTCAACCTTATAGAAAGTTCTCGCAAATAAGTGTCTTAAATTATGTGGGAACACTTTTTCCTTTGATATATTAGCCTCGTCACATAAACTCTTCATCATTTTCCATATATTAGATCGATCAATCGGATTATTTTTATTCGTAATAAAGATACTTCCAGAAAGAATATTTGTGGCCTTGCAATATTTTTTCAACAGAATACACAATTGCTTAGGCATGAAAATAACTCTGGTTTTTCCCTTACAATGAACAATTGCTTTACTATTTTTTAAACATTCTACAGTGATATACTTTAGCTCTGAAACTCTAATTCCTGTTGAACAAATGGTTTGAATTAATAATGCCAACTTAGTATTATTTCTGCTCTTTGCTGTTTTTACAAGACGTTTGTATTCTTCTTGGCTCAACTCCCTATCTGGATTTGAAAAAATCTCTTTTTGAATCTTTACTGGTTTTACACGTAAATCCGCTTTATTCAACCATTTTAAAAATAAATTAATTGCCGCTAGTTTAGAATTAACACTTTTACTAGAATAACGCTCTTTCAATGTTTCTTTGTAATTAAGCACCATTTTTTTGTCTAATGTTTTATTTTGAAGATATTCTAAAAAACATTTAACATCATAACTATACTTTTTAATGGTGTTCTCGCTTTTTTCTTCAATCAATAAATATTCTTCATATTTATTGATTAAAACTTTTTGTTTGCATTCTCTCATTTTCTCCACCTCTAATCTCATTATAATGAAAATCAAGAAGCATATAAATGAAATGTACGCATTTAGTTCTTGACTTACTTAACTTTATTAACGGATTAACGATTTTTAAATAACTCTATATTGGCTTTTGCACATGTATCTTTCAAATACACAAAATTTAATTCATGTATCATCCTTTGATCTTTAATTTCAAAAGTTGCTACTTCATCTTTTTTTCTTATCAATGATTCATACATAAAAGATATCCCTACATCATGTTTAATTAAGCTCTTAATCATTTCAGGACTACTAATAACGATATGATGGTTGAACTGCTCGATTGTATAATTATTATGTTTTAATAGTAGCTCAAAAATATCTCTTGTACCAGAACCCTCTTCACGCAAGATTAAAGTTTCGTTAAATAATTGTTCAATCGTTACTTTTTTATTCGCTAAAGGACTTTCTTTTGAAACAACCCCTACTAGTTTTTCCACTTTATACAACTGGTAGTCAAATTGTTGTTTATCAAAAAAACCTTCAATCAGCGCAAAGTCTATCACTGCATTTTTTAGATTTTGTAATAATTGTCTTGTATTATCAATCATTAAAGACACTTCTAAATTTTCTTGTTGATTCAAGCGAATAATATCCTCTTTTATTAGATACTCTCCTATGGATTTAGTAGCCCCTATTCTTATTTTTTGATTACTATCATTCTTTAGCGCTTCTTTAAATTTCTTATCGTTATAGACTAATGAGCGTACATGTTCCTCTAACATTTTCCCCTGTTTTGTTTTCGTTAATCTTTTATTTTCATAATTAAAAAGTTTACAGTTTAATTCATTTTCTAGATATCGAATATGCTGACTCACAGCAGGCTGGCTCATATTAAGTATAATGGCTGTTTGATGATAATTCATTTGTTCACACAATGTTAAAAAGGTATATACACGATAATCTAACATAGGTCCTCCTTTATGATAAATATATCTTATCGATTGATTATAAATGATTATTTTATTTTATCATAAATTTTACTTATAATAAACTCGTAAAAGGGGATTATGATGAACAAAATAAAAAAAATTGCACCAGGCTTTCTTGTTTCCTTATTGATTGCCTGCTTGTCTGTATGTATTGAATCTGTTTTACCTATCCATATGATAGGAGCTTCTGTGATTGCTTTGTTTCTTGGCATTCTTTGTAACCATTTCTTTAATACCAGTAAAATGGTGGATGGTTTGAAATTCACTTCTAAGAGAATATTAAAATTTGCCATTATATTATTAGGGGCATCATTGAGTATTACAACGATCTTAACGGTTGGTAAATTTTCGCTTGCAGTTATGTGTTTTACCTTGTTAACTTGTTTTGGCGGGGGATATTTTGTTGGAAAAGCCTTAAAGCTTAATTGGAAGGTTTCTAATTTAATTTCTGCTGGCACAGGGATTTGTGGTGGTTCTGCAATTGCGGCAATTGCCCCTGTTATTGAAGCTGAAGATAGTGATATTGCCTTTGCCATGTCGGCTACGTTCTTGTTTGATATGGTGATGATTTTAGTTTTTCCTTTAATGGGTCAAGCCTTAGGTCTAAATGATATGGCTTTTGGTTTATGGGCTGGAACTGCGGTTAATGATACTTCAAGTGTAGTAGCAACAGGCTATGCTTTTTCTCAAGGTGCAGGAGACTTTGCAGTCATGGTTAAACTGACTCGTGCCTTATCTATTATTCCTGTTGTCTTAATTTTTGCCTTTATTCAAATGCGTATAAAAAGAAAAGAAGCCTTATCTCAAGATGTTGAAATGAACAAAGTGAGTGTAAAATCTTCTTTCCCATGGTTTATTGGTGGATTTATCTTTATGGCTATACTAAATAGTTTTGGCTTTATTCCGGCAACACTCTCTGTTACTTTAAAAGAAATCAGCAAATTTCTAATGGTTGCAGCTCTTGGTGCAATTGGGTTAAATACAAGTTTTGATCACATGAAAAATAATGGACGCAATCCAATGATTCATGGATTTATCATTTCCTTACTGGTAGTGATTGTTGCCTATCTTGTAATAATGGGCATGAACCAATTTGTAGAGGGTTTTACAGCTTTTATTTAATCCATTTCTGATAAGCTTTTCTAAGGCTTCCATCAGTTAGAGTAATGATGCCACAGTCTTTGAAACCATGTTTATTTAAAAAAGCTTGCATTGCTAGATTATCAAAGTGGGTATCTACACGGATATCTCTTTGATTTTTTTTTGCCATTTCTTCAACATAGTCTAAAAGTTGATAAGCTAACCCTTTTCCTCTTTCATCCATATCTACAACAAAACGATGAATAACATAATAGGGTTGAGCATTTAACCAATGTCCATCAATTTGATCATAGGTTGCTTCATATTCATCCACATACATATAGCCTAAGAGTTGATTTTCTTGTAAGACATAGGCTTTATTAGTGTAAATGTCCTCCTCTATCCTTTCTTGATTAGGATAGCCATTTTGCCATTGGTCAATATTTCTTTGTTTTAAATCTTCAATGGCTTTATTAATAATCACTAAAATTGGTTCTATGTCTTTGTATTCTGCTTGTCTTATCATAGTTTTTCTAATCCTTTAAATTTGGTCGAAATTTTTTTTAAGCCATGTGGATAACTAAAGGCAATTTGCATCATATCATCATTAATACTGATAATAACCCCTTCATTGTACATGTTATGTTTCACCTTATCTCCTTTTCTAAAGCGTTTAGATTTAGAAGATGATGAGGTCGTGGAAGCACTCATAATAGCACTCTTAGTAGTCGATTGTACTTCTTTTTTCTGCGATGAATAAATACTTCTTGTCGGATTATTTCTTGTTGCTTGATTTAAGTGTTCAATATGTTCTTCATCTATTTCATCGACAAATCTTGAAGTGACTCTTGGTTTATTCAGGACATAACTAAATCCTGCTGCATCTGATAGAAATAATTGTTTTCTAGCTCTGGTCATTGCAACATAGGCTAATCGACGTTCTTCTTCAATACCTTTAATACCATCACTCATTGAACGCTCTGAAGGGAAAACACCATCGCTCATCCCGACAACAAAGACATAATCAAACTCTAAGCCCTTAGCAGCATGAATACTCATCATTTGCACAAAGATGCCACTTTCATATTGTGATTTGTCTCCATACAAAGATACCAGTTGAAGATATTCATCTAAAGTTGCCTCAGGATAATTTTCTTGAAAGGATTCAATATCCCCTAATAATTCTTTAATATTTTCAAGACGATCAGTTTCTTGACCTCCCTCAAGGTATCGTGTATAGCCACTTTCTTCAAGACACATTTGTAGGGTTGTTTCAATGTCCATATCTTTGGCGCGAGTCTTCCATGACTCAATCATCCTAACAAATTGATCCAAAACTACCTTTGTCTTACCGGTGAATAAATCAAAATCTTTTACCACCTCATACATCGTGCATCGTTCTTGATTGGCTTTTTCAAAAATGGTATCAATGGTTTTATTTCCGATTCCTCTTTTAGGCGTATTTACAACCCTTTTAAAAGCCAAATCATCATTTAGTAAGATCATTCTTAGATAACTTAAAGAATCTTTGACCTCTGCTCTTTCATAGAATCGAATGCCACCAAAAATAACATAAGGGATTTGATGTTCAACCATCGCTTTTTCCAGTGAACGAGATAAATAATTACTACGATACAATATCCCTATATCACGAAGGGCTACCCCTTCTCTTTGTAAACGTTTAATTTCTGTGGCAATCCAATAACCTTCATATTCTTCATTTGCTAATGAATGATGAATAATCTTATGGCCACCTTGTTTTTGGGTGAATAAATCTTTTTCATAACGATTGCGATTATTTTTAATTAAACTATTGGCACCATTTAATATCGCATTGGTTGAACGATAGTTTTCATTTAAAATGATGGTTTTCGAAGGCTTAAAATCTTTTTCAAAATTCATAATAATATTAACATCAGCCCCACGCCATGTATAAATCGTTTGATCTGGATCTCCTACAACATAAAGAGAATTTTGATTTCCTGCTAAATAGCGAATTAATTGATATTGAATTTCATCGATATCTTGAAACTCATCTACATGAATATAATGAAAACGTCTTGCCCATTTTTCTTGAATGACTTCATAGGTTTCAAACAATTGAACAGTATATAAGAGTAAATCATCAAAATCTAAGGCATACATTTGTTTAAGTCTTTGTACATAATATTCATAAACATAGGCTTTTTCTTTTTCACCTAACATATCACTAGCAAAATCCATTGCCTTATCTGGCATAATACGGGCGGTTTTATTATTAGAAATATAATTTAAAGCACTGGCAAAAGAAACCTTTGATTTATCAATGTTTAAGGCTGCATAAGCTTCCTTTAGAATAGATTTTTGATCTTCTGTATCGATGATTGTAAAGTTTTTAGGAAATCCTAATGAGGCAATATCTTCTCTTAAAATACGTACACATAAAGAATGAATCGTACTAATCCATACTTGGGTATTTGGATCATCTAACATCTTCATGATTCTTTCTTTCATTTCATTCGCTGCTTTATTGGTAAAAGTAATCGCTAAAATACGATAAGCCATCACCTGTTCATCTTGTATTAAATGGGTAATTCTCGAAGTTAAAACACGGGTTTTCCCACTCCCCGCTCCTGCGATAACACGAATATATTTTTCATCAGATAATACTGCTTGTTTTTGATTTGGGTTTAATCCATCTAAAATACTCATTCTTCTAATCTCCTTGCTTCCATATTATAAACTATAATCCTACTTTATGCTTAGAAACAACGATTATTTTTGAGGCAGCTTTTTATGTAAAGCTATTTATTCTTTGTTTCATAAACGAAAGGATTGTTTAAAAAAGTCGCGTTATTATTGGCGCTTTTATGGTATGATATTCATGAGGTAATTTTATGAATAAAATAGCAAATAATTGGCAGGATTATCAAATAATCGATGCTGGAGATAAAGAAAAACTAGAAAGGTGGAATCAAATCATCTTAAGAAGACCTGATCCACAAGCCGTTTGGCCTAAAGATGAAACCAATCCTTTATGGAAAAACAATGATGCGCATTATCATCGATCTAATAAAGGTGGCGGTTATTGGGACAGCAAGAAAAAACTGCCTGAATTTTGGACAGTTACCTATAAAAATTTAACTTTTAAAGTATCTCCTACAGGATTTAAACACACTGGATTATTCCCTGAACAAGCGACAAATTGGGATTGGATGATGGAAGCTATCCAACAAGCGAATCGTCCTATTAAAGTTTTAAATCTTTTTGCATATACAGGCGGTGCAACCATGGCTTGTAGCAGTGCTGGGGCAAGTGAGGTCGTTCATGTTGATGCATCCAAAGGGATGATTAACTGGGCCAAAGAAAATATGAAACTATCTAATCTTGAAAACAATAAGATTCGTTTTATTGTAGATGATTGTTTAAAGTTTGTAGAACGTGAAAAAAGACGTGGAAATACCTATCATGCAATTATCATGGACCCACCAAGTTATGGTAGAGGACCAAATAATGAGCTATGGAAACTAGAAGATCAAATCATGAAACTTATCCTTAAATGTATGGATATCCTTGATGATCAACCTTTGTTCTTTTTAATTAATGCCTATACGACTGGCTTTTCAAGTACCGTTTTAGCAAATATCCTGAAGAAAACAATGCTGGTGAAACATCCAAATGGACAAGTTGAAACAGGTGAGGTAGGATTACCTATTCAAAATGATGACATGATTTTACCATGTGGTATTTACGGAAAATGGACACTTAATGATTAACGTCGTTTTCGAAGATAATCATTTATTGGTTGTCGTAAAGCCATTTAATGTCCCTATGCAGGAAGATTCTTCAAAAGATCAAGATATGCTTAGCTTAGCTAAAGCCTATTTAAAAGAGAAATATCAAAAACCTGGTAATGTCTATTTAGGTTTAGTCCATCGATTAGATCGTCCTACAGGTGGTATTTGTGTTTTTGCGAAAACATCAAAAGCAGCAGGACGTTTAAGTGATCAAATTAGGCGTCATATGATGGAGAAACAATATATTGCCATTGTAGAGAATCCATCATTAAAAAATGAGGATACGCTTACAGATTACTTATTAAAAGATGAAAAAACAAATATTGTTAAAGTACACCCTAAGGGTAAATATGCACAATTGTCTTATCGTGTATTAAAAAAGGATAAACAACACGCTAAAGTATTAATTGATTTAAAAACGGGTCGCTCTCATCAAATAAGAGTCCAATTTAGTTCAAGAAATCATCCTCTATACGGAGATCAAAAATATAACCCTAAGGCAATCAACCATACACAATTAGCTTTATGGGCCACTACTCTAAGTTTTCAACACCCAACCACTAAAGAAAACCTGGTGTTCACAGTGCAACCACCAGATCAATATCCATTTAATCTATAGATATAGGAGGGCATTATGAAAGTTGAATCAAGAAAACCAAGTCACAATTATACCAAGACAAAGAGAAAATTAAATTCTAAGTTTTTAATTTTACTCTGCACTGTATTGTTGCTCATTATTGGGTGTTTTAAAATCCCTAAATTATTAAGTGATCATGCACTTAGAGAATTAGGATATGACAACGATACATTGGAAGTTATCTATGAAAAAAATCTGAAAACGATTATTTTAGAAAATGAGTATTACACTGAAATATTAGAAGCAAATATTCTGAAAGATAGCTTCGATGTGACCTATATCAAACTTTATATGGAAAAAGCCGAAGTCAGTGATGAAGATATTTTCTTATATGATAAATTATCTACAAAGGGATATGGTGAAGATCAACAAGTTAATCTTGTAGCTAATCTTGAAAGCTATGAACTAACACCACTTCTTGTCTTTGACTATCAAGAAGATGAACAAGCTTACATTGAAGACTGTCTGAATAATCGTTCAACAAATAGTATTGATGCATTCTATTTAGATGGCAGTTACTATGAGCTTTATGCTAATCCTCAAGAAGTAGAAAATCTTGGAGATGTTTCAATGAATGTAAGTAAAACTTATTACTTACCAAGTGATTATGTTCCTGAAAACTTAACCTTAATAAGTGTTGCCTATGCAGCAAGTGATGTCTATATGGTTGAGGAAGCTGCTGAATATTTTGTATTAATGTGCCAAACGCTTAAATCTGCTGGTTATACAATCTACGCAACCAATAGTTACCGTTCTTATTATTATCAAACGGATTTATATGCTATGTATTCCAACAATAATGGTTCTGATGTAGCAGATACCTTTGCAGCAAGACCTGGATACTCTGAACATCAAACAGGATATGCGGTAGATGTTACTGCATTATATGAAGAATTTACCGATTTTGGGGAAAGCGATGCTTATACTTGGATGTGTGAAAACGCCCATTTATATGGATTTATCCAACGCTATCCTGAAGATAAAACAAGCATCACAGGATACAGTGCTGAATCATGGCATTGGCGCTATCTAGGCGTCGAATTAGCAACTCAAGTAAAGGAATCAGGCTTAACATATGATGAGTACTATGAGCTTTATTTAAAATAGGTGATTGAATGAAAATAACAGGCGTAATATTTGATTTTAACGGAACCCTAGTCTATGACTCGAAACTGCATGTCATTGCATGGCGTAAATTCTCATCTGAAATTGCTAAGCAAGAACTTACAATAGAACAAATGCAAAATCAGGTATTTGGGGTACATAATGCCGTTGCGATTAAAAATTTATTTAAAATGAAGTTAACAAATACACAAATCGAAAACTATTCAAAAGATAAAGAAGCCTATTATCGACAGATTGCCCTTGAACAACCTTCCTATCAATTAGTGGATGGTGCCTATGATGTATTCCAATATCTTAAAGATAAAAACTATCCATTTACTATTGCATCCGCATCAATTAAAGAGAATATCGATTTCTTTGTTGAACATTTTAAGTTAGATGAATGGATAAATCCACAACATATTGTTTATGATAATGGGACTTATCCTAATAAAGTACAAATGTTCAAAGATGCTGCAGACTTGCTTGAAGTAGCAATTGAAGATACCCTTATTTTTGAAGATTCATTAAGTGGTGTTAATGATGCCATAAAGGCTGGATGCAAGCAAATTATTGTCATTCATGAGGAATCTTATAGGGCTTACTTCCAAACATTACCTGAAGTTATTTATCATGCTCAACACTTTCATGATGTCCTCGCTTTTTTAAAACAATATTTATAACTTGACCATTTCTATCGAAATGGTTTTTTTTGTCATTAAACT
>JAWXUG010000060.1:0-9093 GCA_044432885.1 Erysipelotrichaceae bacterium
CCCCATATATAATTAAACCTGATGAAAGAAGGGATGATGGAATTATCAAGGTGTAATTTAATGCCAACTTAGCATGAAATATATCTAAGGCTCTTATCGGTAAACTCTTAATCAGCCAAAGTTGGGGAGCTTCTGCTGAAATACTTGTACATGTCGTACAACATAGAATCAAGAAAGCACTTAACATAAAGCCCATGAATAAGCATACAAGTTCATGTCCATTGTCAATCGTTAAAAACATTTCGACAATTTCTATATTGAAAAACGCAACACCAACCCCAAAAAACAAGGCTACAATACACCCTATAAAAGTATTCATAATATATGTAGAGGAAGATAAATACTTTTTAACTTCCTTTTTATAAAGTACTTTAAACGATGAATTCGTTTTTAAAGCCGCCATTTGATAATTATTTTTAGAAAGACTTGTACGTGCTAAAACATTCAATCTTTTATATTGACTAGAAATAAGATAAATAAAAACCAAGCAAATCCCCACACTAATTAGTATAAAAGCTATCAGTGCTGAAAAAGAAGCATTCATAACTGCATCATTATACAAACCTGTTAGTGGATAATATTGATTGAACATTCCTAACATATAATCACTCATATTAATCAATCCATCGACATCTTGATTAGGATCTTGCATATAAATGAAAGAATAGAAAATAATGATTCCTGTAAAACATAAAACTACATTGATTAAATTAGATTGCTTAAATACAGAAGCAATCGATGTACAGATAAATCCAATAAATATCCCTATCATCAGTGGAACTAATGGTATAAACAAAAAACTTAAGATAAACATTAGTCCTTGCAACCCATCAAATCCTACTGCTTCAACATAGATGACATAGATTGGAATCATCAAAATACTAACAAATCCCAACTCTGCTACATAAAGTGAAGATAATTTTACGCTAACAATCTTAGGAATAGAAATAGGCATTGACATTAATAAATCATAGTCACTATTTTTAAATAAAGCCCCTGAAGCCTTATAAATGGTTGTAAAGAAGATTAACATACATCCCATCATAAAACCCATTGGCAATAAAACCTTACTTAACCCTGATTGAGCAAGCAACCATGCATACCCACCTATATAAATAACCCCTAAAATAATGATTGCGAAAAAACCAAGCATTTTACCCAATGATTTCAAATCTGTTTTCCGCCATGTTTTAAAAGATTGTAAGTTTAAAATACTTTTAAGTTCTACTTTAAATAAGGTTAGAAACACGCTCATCTTCGCCAACCTCCATGAATACTTCTTCAAGAGAAGTGTTTCCTTTAATTTCATCCATGCACCCATTTGCTACCAAGACACCATTTTTAATAATCGCTACCTTGTCACATAGTTTTTCAGCTACATCTAATACATGGGTAGAAAAAAAGATCGCCCCACCCTCATCACATAACTCACGCATAAATCCTTTAAGTAATAAAGAGGCTTTAGGATCAAGACCCACAAAAGGCTCATCCAATAAAAGCAATTTTGGATGATGCATGAAAGCTGAAATTAATACTAATTTTTGTCTCATCCCATGAGAATAACTTGATATCAAATCCCCTAAAGCACTAGTTAACTCAAAAGCATCGGCATATTTTTTTATTTCTTTTTCACGTTTTTCGCTACTGACCCCATAAATATCAGCCACCAAACTTAAATAATCAATCCCTGTTAAAAAAGGATAAATATCTGGATTGTCTGGAATAAAAGCCATGCCTTGTTTGGCTAATAAAGGCTCTTTTTGAATATCATGTCCATCAACACAAATATTGCCTTCTTCAAAATCTAAAATACCTGCAATGGCTTTTAATGTAGTCGTTTTCCCTGCCCCATTATGACCAATAAAAGCATATAAATCCCCTGGTTTAATATGTAAATTCAATTGATCAACTGCCTTTTTTCATTTTTATAAGTCTTTGAAAAATGCTCGATTATTAACATACTTTCCTCCTCACACATCTTCGTGAACAAAAATACAATAACATACTTGTCAAACCTTGTAAAAAGTCTAAAGAAAATTTAAGAATTAGTATTATCTACTTTCACTTTAACGTATAATAACACTATAAATAAATAGGAGGACAATATGGAAGTACGTCAATTTAAAACACTAAACAATCCACCTGCATTATTGGGGTTTGGTTGTATGAGATTTCCTACACTTAAAAGTAATGCAGAAATCGACAAAGAAGAAACCTTTAGATTATTAAATTATGCTTATGAAAATGGAGTAACTTATTATGATACTGCTTATTTCTATCATGATGGAAATAGTGAATCAGTATTAGGGGAATGGATTCAAACCATTGATCGCTCACGTATCCAAGTGGTGACTAAAAGTCCTTTTTGGAAGGCGAATACACTTGAAGAATTTGATGCTTTACTACAAGAACAATTAGACAATCTACAAGTAGACTATCTAGATTATTATTTGATGCATGCGGTAAATGCGGATCGTTTTGAACATTTAGTAAAGATAGGTGTCTTAGAACATTTACATACGTTGAAAGAAAGTGGAAAGGTAAAACATTTAGGCTTCTCTTTCCATGATAGTTATGATGTATTTGAAAAAGTATTAAAGAGTTACCCATGGGATTTTTGCCAAATTCAATTGAATTATATGGATGTTAACTATCAAGCAGGCTTACAAGGATTACACTTAGCTCAAAGCCTTGACATTCCATGTTCCATTATGGAGCCAATTCGTGGAGGGCTACTTGCCAATGTACCCGATGAAATCAATCAAAAGTTTTTAGCTGTAAATCCTGAGTTATCAAATGCTGGATGGGCTTTAAAATGGGTGGCAAACCACAAGAACGTCTACGTAGTATTATCAGGGATGAGCACTTATGAACAAGTGGTTGACAATGTAAACACCTTTAATCATATGAGTACAGTTACCCCTGATGAACAAGAGGCTTTAGACTTTGCACAAACCTTCTTTAACAGTAGAATGCAAGTGAAGTGTACGAACTGTCGTTATTGTATGCCATGTCCTTTCGGTGTGAAAATTCCAGATAATTTTACCATCTACAACAATGCACACATCTATGACAATAAAGAGTCGCTTTCTACAAGCTACTTTTCCCAAGCAGATAGTGTACGTGCGGATCAATGTAAACGTTGTATGCAATGTGTTTCTAAATGTCCACAAAATATCATGATCCCTGATGAATTAGCTAAAGTAGCATCGTACTTTAAAAAATAATGGAAGATAAGATACTACAAACAGCAACACTTGCTGGAAGAAGCTTATTGGAAAGTGGTGCTGAAACCCATCGTGTAGAAGATACGATTGTACGTATCTGTAACCAATACCAATTAGAAAATACCCACTGTTTTTCAACCCTCACAGGGATTATGGTTAGTGGCGAGAAAAACGGGAAAAATTATGCAATTGTAACGCGTGTAACTTCAAGAAGTACCAACCTGCAAAAAATCGTAGATATTAATGCTTTATCTAGAAATGCATGTAATTTAACGATTCAAGAATTTGAAGAAAAACTACATCAAATCTTAAAACATCCAAGCGCAACACTTTTACAAAATGTCCTTTTTGGATTTTTAGCTTGTTTTGGGTTTAACTTGTTATTTGAAGGGTGTTTGATGGATAGCTTTTATGCAGGAGTGTTTGGTGCAGTTATCCGCTATTTAACCATTAAATTAAATGATTACAATATCAATGCTTTCTTTAGCATTACAAGCCTAGCTGCCTTAGCCACATTTATGGCACTTATATGTAATCAATTCAATCTATTAGAAAACTATAACACAACCATTATAGCTACCATTATGTTATTGGTTCCAGGATTAGCTATTACCAATGCAATCTATGATAGCTTAGCAGGAGATTTAGTTTCAGGCACAACACGTGCCATTGAAGCCATCATCATTGCCATATCGATTGCCTTAGGAAGTGGAACAGCTACCTATGTGTGGAAATATTTGTTTGAAGATATTTATTTTGTTGAAAGCATTACTCAACTACCGCTTATCTATACATTTATTGGTGCTTTTCTTTCAACTTATAGTTTTGCAGTATTATTTAATTCTAAAAAAGAAAATGTCACTCTTTCAGCCATTGGTGGTACTATGGGATTTATCATGTATACATTCATCGTTAAAAACTATGGCAATGTCAACTTAGCTTTATTTATCGCTGCTATGACCTTTAGTTTATATAGTGAGTTCTCTGCAAGAAAATTTAAAGCACCTTCAATTGTTTTCCTAATTCCTGCTTTGATTTTATTAGTACCAGGAAGTGGAATGTATTATACGATGTTATATGCTGTTAATGGGATGCCAAGTCAATCTTTATGGACAGGACTAGATACCTTTGCAATGGCTATATCGATTGCCTTTGGGGTTATCTTTGCCTCTACATTTGCAAAATTATATTTCAAAATCAAACAAAAAAGAAAACAAAAATCAACTACTTAACCTCCACTTGGAGGTTTTTTCATGAAAAAAAGTTGGTTTCCCAACTTAATCTAATTGATAGCATACATCAGCACGCTGAATAATTCCATATTTTTTTAAATATAATTCTTCCATAGGAATCCATTTCTCTTTAAAGATTTCCCAAGCTTCTATCCCATTACGTTTTTTTATTCGTTGTTTTTGAATATTAGCAGGGATATCCATGACAATTTTAAGATCGTAACACTCTCCCATTAACGGATGATGAGCATAACTTCCCTCAACGATATAAACCTCTTGTTGAGGCAATACGATTTTCCCGCTATAACATTGCGTTTGACAATCAAATACTTGATAAATCACATCTTGTTTGCTAAACAATGGAACAAGGACTTCACTGATAAAACGATTATGTTCTACATTGATATCCTCTGGGTGATTCTCTGTGCTATTTCTTGGGATAAAGAAATCATCTAAAGAAATCACTTTTATGTTGTATATTTTAGCCAAAGCTTGAGCAAGTGTTGTCTTGCCTGAACCACAACGGCCATCGATTCCTACCATTACACAGGATTCTTTTTTTAAAGCTTCTGTAATTTTACACTGTACATCTTCACAAATTTCATTAATATCCATAAGCACCTCTACATTATGATATCAAAAATTTAGAAAATTCATAGTTTTTTAAGAAACTTTTTTATCAAACTTCATTCTATGGTTTGTAGAAGAAATCATTTTTGACTTAATTTGCTCAACATTTTCTTCTATTAAATCTTTTTTAAACGCTTGCATTACTTCCATAAAGCTATCTATTTCTTTTAATAAGGCCTTTTTATTCATCAAGAATAAAGGTGCCCATAAGGATTCATTAATCGCCGCAATCCGTGTTAAATCACGAAATGAATCTCCGCTATATTGTTGAAGCAATGGATGATCATTGGTATTCATTAAACTAATCGCAATCACATGGGTTAATTGAGATAGAAAACCAATCATTTCATCATGTTCCTCTTTACTAATACTACTCACATAGCCAAAGTTTAATTCATTCACTACTTGATTAACAACAGCTAATTTACTTTCATCTTTTTTCGTTTCTACTAATATCATATTAGCACCATGAAAGATTTTACAATCCGCCACCTTAATCCCTGACTTCTCTTTACCTGCCATTGGATGAGCACCAATAAAATACAAGTCTTCTCTTAAAAATGGCATCACCTCATCAATAATACTCGTCTTCACGCCACTGGTATCCATAATAATTGTATTTTCTTTAAGATACCCTTGATTCGCTTGTAACCATGGTTTTACAAGTTGCGGGTATAGCGCTAAAACAAGCACATCCACGTCTATCATTTCATCAAGCTTTGTATAAGATTGATGAATCCATTTCTTTTCAAAGGCAAAGTTTAAGGTTTCTTCACAAAGATCAATCCCTAGAATATGATGTTGGCTTGATAACCCTTGTGCAAAACTTCCTCCAATTAAGCCTAATCCTACAATTCCTATTTTCATCTATCGTTCTAATTCCTTTTTACATAAACATTAAGCCAAGAGGATATCCCACAAGGACTGATAGGATAATTGTAATCACCATGAACATTAATCCATATTTAAGTAACGAGGTCGTTGTTGTCCACCCACTACCCGCAGATATGGCAATATGTGGCATTGAAGGAGGTGTTGCAAAGGCATAAGCACCCATCATACCAATTAATGATACAACAGCTGCAGTATTCACACTTCCATTCGCTGCAATTAAGATAGGAATGGCAATGTTAGTTACCACGGTAACCGTAACCATGTTTGATGATAAGTTGGTTTGTAAACAAGTCCAAGATACAAAGATAAGCACTAAGACCATTGGTGATACTGTTAATAAAATTGGATTCATCACATCAATTAATAATTGTTTGATTCCAATTGTATCACTTGTTAAGGCTGACCCTAATACAAGTGTTCCTGCAGCCATAATTAAACTAGCCCAAGGCACGCCATTTTTCATTGCATCCGTAAAATTCAAAGGTGTTTCCCCATCAAATTTAGGGATAGACAATAATAATACCCCAAGAAGTGGTGGTAAAGAAGAACCAAAACTTGAAATATAAACAATTGTTTCATTACTAGAAATACCCGTCACAATCCATAAGAACACAACAAATGCAAATACACTTATTGTATAGATTTCTCTTGGTGTTACTTTATCCAACTCTTTGTTAAGCGATGACATATCTAATGATTTAATACTCGACATATCAGGATTTAAAACAAATCTAAAGATTAATAATAATCCCGCCATTGCCAATAACCCTACAGGTACTGCCATAATCATATAATCAGCATAAGCAATACTTAACCCTGTTGCGGTTTCATAAAAGCCTAAGGCCATTACACTAAAGACATGGGCAATCGGTGTCATCCCTGCTGAAATAGATGTTGCGAAAGCCAATCCAATGATTAACATTTCTGCAATTTTATCACCCTTTTTAAGTCCTAATACACGATTCACTTCTTCAAGTATTGGTAAGAATATAATAAACAATACCGTTGGTGACATAAAACAACCAATCAAAATAACACTTGCAAAAAATGAAATAACAAATGGCCATGGCCCCTTTTTAGCAATTGGACTATTGATAAAAAAGATTGCACAACGTTTCAAAAATGGGGTTTTAGAAATGGCATGTGTACATAAGAATGTAAACAATAAGAAGGCAAAGGTATCACTACCAAACCCTGTAATTAAAGCTGCTTTTAAGCCTATTTCCGGAAGTAAACCCACTAAGAAGATACAAAGTATACTAGGCCAATCAATACTCTCTGTCATCCATAAAATAAGACATCCTGCAAAAATACCTAAGGTAAATAAACCAGATTCACTCAACCCAGCAAAAGGTGTCATTACCTTACTTAAAATAATAATTAAAAATGCAATACTCATACTCAATGTTCTTTTACTCATAAAATTCATTTTTCTTCTCCTCTTTTTATCATCGACTCTTCAAATTTCTTTCTATACTGACTCAAACGATCCCTCATCCCCCTTTGAAAGTAAGCTACAAATAAAAAACCACCCGCCATCATGCAAGTGGAATTGTTTTATTTATTCAACTAGATAATGGCCTATTCACGATAAAATGGGCTATTATCTAATAACCCGTTTATGTAAAATAGTAATAATACCCTCTAGTTAAAATATTCATATTCACTACCTCTAATACAACTATAATACCACACCAAAATCCTAATGCAAGTATTTTCTGAAAATATTTTATTATTTTTCAAAAACTACTTTTTCATTTTATTAAACCACCACATCCCCTTTAATTCATCATCTGTAACCTTAGATGAACCGCCTATGGCAATAAGAATAAATAGTATAATTAATATTACAAAGACCATAACTAACCTTCTTTCATTCGATAAAACTTAATAAAAAAGCCCCGTTAAGGGCAGACGGGCCATACAACAAAGTTGTAAGCCCTTAATACGGACTCCTGAATCCATATCTCGATTAATGATGCATAGTAACTATGCACTTACATAATACAACACTCAATTCATATTTACAATGCTATTTATACACTTTACAATCACTTTTTTTCTTTGCCTAAAAATTTTAACTCTAAACTTCGATTAATCTGATTTTCACTAATATAATTCGTAATTTCTTCTTCTAAATAATATTTTTTCACATCTTCAACACTACATTCTTCATCTAAAGCTATTGATTCTATTAATTCATCCGAAGTATATAATTGATTTTCAATCTTATACAAATCAACATAAATTTTATGGAGTTCAATATCTACTACCTTTGACGAAGCAACAAAGACAATACAATTTGTTTCTTCACTTAACGAAATAAGCAATTTCATTAAATAATTAAACTTTACTGAACTAAAACTCAAATCAACCTCATCTATAATCAAAATACATGGCTTAGTTGAATTTCTAATCTCATTGATAACTAGGTCGATATAAGCCATTCTACGCTCACTAAGCGACATTGAATCTATTGTTTTCTGATCCACTGTGATCGATGAAAATTTGCTAATTAAATCTGTAATCTTAAAATCCAAATCTAAACTTAATCCCCTTGTATCCAGTTGATTAAACACATGATCACTCACTTCTTTTTTCAGTTGATTAATGTAATTATCTAGTAAACATAATATCTCATCCTCTACATCAGTAACCTGTTTGGCTATCTTATCTTTTAAAATACTTTTTGAGGATAAACTCTTTTCAACATCAATTGTATCAATATCATTTATCATGTATACACTATAATCAGTCTTACCAATCAAATTGCCATCTAACAAGAACTTCTTACTTAACTTTCCTTCAAAACCATCCTTCAACACTTTGCAAAAAGAGGTTTTCCCACCCCCATTATATGAAAATATATAATTAAATTGCTTAATATTAAATCCTACATCATACTCACCAGTAACAAAATTAATTCTCATCATTTTCACCCATACTTAAAACATTTATATTTAAAACTATTATTTTGACAAGTACTTGTCAAAAATATTCAGGAGTCCGTACCAGAAACAGGAACAGAAAAAATGGTTATTGCGGTTCATCATTAATCGAAATATTCAGGAGTCCGTACCAATTTATTTAATTCCACTATATAATCATCG
>JAWXUG010000061.1:0-8901 GCA_044432885.1 Erysipelotrichaceae bacterium
GTTGCCTTTATATTGATCATTTTAGGGTCGCAATGTAAGCATTTCGCTACATTTTGTATCATTTGAGGAATGTGAGGAGCCATTTTTGGCTTCTCAATCATCATCAATGCATCTACATTGCCGATTTGATATCCATCTTCTATCATCATTTGATAACTCGCTGCCAACAAAACCATCGAGTCTACCCCTTTGTACTTAGGGTCAGTATCTGGAAAATGAGTGCCTAAATCACCTTTTCCAAGCGCCCCAATGATTGCCTCACAAATCACATGAAGCAGACAGTCAGCATCACTATGGCCTAAACATCCTTTTTCGTATGGGATGTGAACACCACCTAAAATCAAATCTCTTCCTGGTGTTAATTGATGAACATCTGTTGATTGACCTATTCTAAACATTTTTCAACCTCCCGGATAGAAGGATATACTTTATCTGTTAACTTCAATAGTCTATCTTGTGAAAAATGGCCATCACTTAACAGATAGCATGTTGCCCCTATCTCTTTTGCTACTTCATAATCGTGAGCTGTATCTCCTATAAAAATAAAAGGTCCTGTATGCTTACTAGCCCATCGTTTCGCGATATCCATCTTACTTGTAGCGTAGATATCATCAATGCCCACAATTTCATCAAAATATTCATTCAATTCTAACGAGTTGATTTGCTCCACTAACATATCATGTTGACTTGCTGAAATAATCACGTTTTTATACCCTTTTAATTGGCATTTTTTCAATAATGCGATTACATCATCACTAACTTTAACTTGTTTAAATCCTTCTTTGTAAAGGGCAATATATTCTTTTGAAATACACTGAAAAGTTTGTTCATTAAGATCAAACCCTGCATTTCTATAATAATCAATAACAGGAAAATCAAAAATTTCTTTGTATTCTTGTTTCCCTACACATTTATCTATATGATGAATCTTATAAAGACTATTTAAGATGTCTACTGCTAAGTCCACATCATTTATAATGGTCCCATTAAAATCCCATATAATGGTTTTACTCATCTTTAAAACTCTTCTTCTTTAGATTTTTCTTCTTCTGAGAAAGTTACATCTTCATCCAAAAACTCATCGTCCTCAATAATAATTGCACTCGTATCAACATGTATTTCTTCAAATTTTCTACGCGATTTCAAATCCCATTTATTTCCTTCAAGGGATGCAAAACGCTTATCTAACATCATATCATTATAAAATTGAACTAATTTCTTTTTTGCTAGATTTTCATCATAGCCTAAGATTGATAACACTTCATTCCATAATTCTTTAAAATCAACACTTTTCTTATGTTGGGTCAGTAGCTCATAGGCCACATCTGTCATTGAACGGCTTGCTGTCATTTCATATCCTCCTAATGTTCAAATTCAAATTTTACCATTTTATGCGCCACGGTCTCTGTTTGAGCTAATAAATAATATTCAACCTCTACACTATTTGTAGTAATCTCAATTCTTAATGTATAGGCCTCCAGCAACATTGAACCCGATTCTGAAACAATTTCACATCTTGTTCTTCTTCTTAATATTAATCTTAGATCAAATGATAAATCCGAGCGTCTACGTATCATCACTTCATCATCTTGATAGTGAATTTCTACTTTTGCTTGATCTTCGTGGTAAGAAAAATGATTGGGTTTAATATCTTGCTTCTCTAATTTATATAAAGTCTCTATTTCATTAGTTAAACAATCTGTATAAATTACCTTCATATACCCGTATCCTTTTCTCAATCATTATATACAAAAGGATAAGCTTGTCAATCTTTATTCATAAATATTCACATTTAATTCAGATTTATTTGTAACCGTTTTCTTTAATATAAAACATCTTTGGATCATGTTTCTGCTTTGCACTCATTAACCCTTCTACAATCACACTGGCTTGTGATAACTCCAAAATACGTTCATCCTTCATTAAAATCATCACACCATCATTCATATTTAATGAATATGGATTGTATGGTCTTTGCGTTGCGTTGTCTTTATTAAGAAAATAACGTGCATCAAATCCATGCTTGTTTAATGCATCTTGTTTTTGAACAAATTCTTGCTCACTAGTTAAATCACAATACGCAAATAACTTACGATTCATCAAGGAATCCGCTAAATATTTAAGTATCGCATCATCTGATTGGCTTAAACAACTAAATCCATATAAACAGCTCGCTTCATCAAAATAATAATGTTGACCCACATTCATTTCTTCTTCTAGCAAAATAAATTGAAACATTTCTGCTTGTTTAATAAATGCTGGATTTTCAATACATACATCCTTTAATCGCTTAAATAGTAGCGACAACATCGCTTCATAGCTACGACATGTAGGATGAAAATAAACCTGCCAATACATATGGTATCGTGCCATAATATAATCTTCAACACCATGAATACCACTTTCCTTAATCACGATTTCATCATTTTTAACACGCATTGTTCTTAAAATACGTTCTAAATCATAAATTCCATATTTAGTGCCTGTAAAGTAGGCATCTCTTAATAAATAATCCATACGATCCGCATCCATTTGTGAACTAATCATTTGATTCATTAACTTTCTAGGATGATTTTTCTTTATCACTTGTACAACATCACGTACTAAATCTTCATGTTCTTTAGCTAATATATCATGGATTTCACTGTTTCCTTCAATGATTTTCACCGTGTAAACCTCATGTTTAATCCCGCTCACACTTTCAAAAGCATGAGAAAATGGAAAATGTCCTAAATCATGAAGTAATCCCGCTAACATGACAACCTTTTTTTCATACGAACTCAATGCTTCATCAATTTCTTCAACTTCATCAACCATCCGTTTTACAATTTCATAAACACCCAATGAATGACCAAAACGAGTATGTTCTGCAGTATGATACACCTGGAACGCACCTCCTAGTTGCTTGATTCTTCTTAGTCGTTGAAATTCTTTGGCATTAATACAATCCCACACAACCTGTAAGTCGACGTGAATATAATCATGAATAGGATCTCTTAATACCTTCATTTTTGACATTTTTTCCATAATGCACCTCTTTTTTCCATCATAGCATAAAGATTTCTTATTTTAAAGACAAGAAAAGCCTTATAAAATAAGGCTAATCGTTATTTATTAAAATGATAAATATCCTTCAAATTAGCAGTTTTAGATAAAACTGGTTTTAAGATTGGACGATCTGATGTTAGTAGCACGCATACCCCAGGACCGTGTCCTGATGAGAACGAGTCACTGTGAACAATTACCCCAATTGTACTTGCTCCCTCTAAGTAATCAGGTCCAAACATGCTTTTATGATCTTGGATATAAACTAAGTCACCAAAACGCAGCTCATCTAAATTGAATTCTTTCACTTTATTTGCATCATGCATCATGATATCGTAATCTCCACTAAAGCTTGTTGTAGACCCTAAGCCTGAACCCATTAAATAAGCAGGTACAATCGCCGCTACAGGTACATTCAAGGTGCCGTCTCCATTTTCAACAATGCCCCATTTTTCAAGTAAATCTGGACTTAAGTTCATTGTATGTACATCTGGATAATCACTTAGAGCTAAACCTAAACCAAATCCTTTCACTAAGAATTGATCATTACAAGTTAATAAATCTAAAGTTTCTGCATCAAAGGCCAACATCACATGATCAGCACCGCCATGTTTACCAGTTACAAGTCCTTTTCTACCTTTTGCATCTCCACTAATAACTATAGCCTCATTACCTACACATGCTAATGTATTATATGCAGCATTGTCATCTGGATTTGGATTTTTACTACTAACACCTGGTTCCACATGGTCCCCTACTAACCCAATGCATGAATCCCCGATAAACTGCGTATAAGTGATTCCCGCAACAGCTGGAACTGTACGTCCTATCCCATCATGACCAACGCGATGCCCTGGAAAACGTAATTTAGGATGATTTACACTTCCTTGCACTGAAATTTTAACTAATTTTTCGATATTTGTTTTCATTTTACTCATTCTCCTTTTAACCATTTTAACACTTTTCTTAATAAAAAAAGAAATAGATTTCTCTACTTCTATATTTGTGATTTTAAATAACTAAAAATGAAATCATCAAGATCCCCATTCATTACAGCCTCAACATTGGTTTTATCGAAGTTTGTACGATGATCTTTAACCATTGTATACGGACAAAATACATAAGAGCGAATTTGTGAACCCCACTCAATTAATTTTTGCTCCCCTTTTAAAGCATTTACTTTAGCCATTTTAGCTTCAACCTCGCGTTGATAAAGTTTGGATTTCAGCATATTTAATGCACGTTCTTTATTTTGAAGTTGTGAACGCTCTGTTTGACAAGTAACCACGATTCCTGATGGAGTATGGCTAATTCGCACCGCACTATCAGTCTTATTAACATGTTGTCCACCAGCCCCTGATGCACGCATTGTGTCAAAAATTAAATCTTTTTCCTCAAGCACAATTTCAATATCATCATTGAATTCTGGCATTACATCCACCGAAGCAAAAGAGGTATGTCTTCTTCCTGAAGAATCAAAAGGTGAGATACGAACTAAACGATGAACCCCTTTTTCACCTTTTAAATACCCATAGGCTAAAGGTCCTTCCAATAGAATACTTGCAGACTTTATGCCTGCTTCATCTCCATTTTGATAATCTAGCACCGTTACTTTATAACCCTTATCATCTGCCCATTTACGATACATATAATACAACATCATTGCCCAGTCCTGTGATTCTGTCCCACCGGCCCCAGGATGAAGTTCAATAATCGCATTGGAATGATCATAATCCTCACTTAATAAAGTCATAATTTCAAAATCATCAAAAGACTTAATCATATGAATATATTCTTCTTCTAAAATAGCTTTTAAATCTTCATCATAATGCTTATTTAGTTCATCTAAGGTAGAAGACAAATCTTTAAGTCCATCGGTTAACATTTGATGTACTTCTAATAATTTCTTTAAACTATTGTTCTCTTTAATGATGTGTTGCGCTTTTTTTGCATCACTCCAAAAGTTAGCATCCCCCATCATTTCTTCATATTCATGAATGGTTGTTTTTTTAGCCTCTAAGTCAAAGAGAAGAGCTAAGTTGAGTTAACTTAGCGAGTTTGTCTTGTAAATTTTGTTTTATTTCATATAGTTCCATTAAGCTTTTTTTCCTTCTACTACAATACGAACATTCATACAGAAGGTAACAATTTCCTTGGAAATGGTTTGCATCATTTCTTCAAACATTTCATACCCTTCTTGCGTATAAGCTTGAAGCGGATTGTTTTGAGCATAACTTCTCAAATGAATCCCTTCTCTTAATTTACTCATTGTATCAATATGGTTAATCCATGCACGATCAATAACACGTAAAACCATTGTTTTTTCAATTGGTAACACCTTTTCTTTATAAGGTTCAATCTTAGCTTCGTAAATAGACCATGCCAAATCGCTAAGAGCTTGAGTTACCTCTTGCTTAGAGACACTTAAATCTATTTGATCTAAGCCATCAGCAAAACTCATTTTAGATAGAATTTCTTTCAATCCTTCTTTATCAAGTTCTTCGGTTTTTCCATTATCCACATAATGGCTTGCTACAATATTAGAAATAACACGTGCAAACATACCATGTACAATTTCATGAACACCTGGATTATCTAAAACTAAGTTTCTTTGTTCATAGATAATTTCACGTTGTTGACGTAAGACGTCATCATATCCTAAAAGTGATTTACGCACATCAAAGTTAACCCCTTCAACACGACGTTGAGCAGTCCCTATTGACTTTGTAATCATTTTTGATTCAATCGCTTCATCCCCTAATTGAGAGAAAATACCTTCCATGCGTTCAGATCCAAAGCGAACCATTAATTCATCTTGTACAGAAACATAGAAACGTGAGAACCCCACATCTCCCTGTCTTCCTGAACGTCCTCTTAATTGGTTATCAATACGACGAGATTCATGACGTTCTGAACCGATTACAGCTAATCCACCTAATTCCTTAACACCTTCACCAAGTTTAATATCGGTACCACGTCCTGCCATATTAGTGGCAATGGTAACAGAACCTTTGCGTCCCGCCTTGGTAATGATATCTGCTTCACGTGCATGATTTTTAGCATTTAAAACTTCATGAGGAATTTTTCTTGATTTCAACATCTTCGAAATAAACTCACTTGTTTCAACAGAAATGGTCCCCACCAAAACAGGTTGTCCACTTTCATGGCATCGTTTAATTTCGTTGACTAAAGCTTCGAATTTCGCTTTTTTTGTCCCATACACTGCATCAGGATAATCCATACGTTGAATTGGACGGTGTGTTGGAATTTCGATAACACGCATATTATAAATACTTAAGAATTCTTCTTCTTCAGTTTTAGCCGTTCCAGTCATCCCTGAAAGCTTTTCATATAAACGAAAGAAGTTTTGATAAGTAATGGTAGCAAGGGTACTTGTTTCCTGCTTAATTGTGACTCCTTCTTTTGCTTCTAGTGCTTGATGTAGCCCATCAGAGAAGGCTCTTCCTGGCATTTTACGCCCTGTGAATTGGTCGACAATGACAATTTGATCCTCTTCAACAACGTATTCCACATCATTAGCCATTGTATAATTTGCTTTTAGGGCTTGGTTTAAATGATGAACTAATTGAGTATTACTAACATCATATAGATTGTTCACTTTAAATATTTTCTCAGCCTTAGCAACTGCAGATTCTGTTAATTGCACAGACTTAGACTTAACATCCACTTCATAATCTGTTTCAGACGTTAAACTTTTTACAAAGTTATCCGCCGCTTTGTATAAGTTAGCAGTTTGTCTTTGCCCGCCTGAAATAATTAATGGTGTACGTGATTCATCAATTAAAATAGAATCGACTTCGTCAATTAACGCATAATTTAATCCTCTTAATACACGGTCTTCCTTGCGGGTAACCATATTATCACGAAGATAGTCAAAACCAAGCTCTGCATTGGTTGAATAAGTAATATCACATAAGTAAGCATTTCTTTTTTGAACAGGATTTAGGGCACGTGCATTTAATCCAACAGTTAATCCCATGAATTTAAAAATTTGACCCATCCACTCTGCATCACGTCCTGCTAAATATTCATTTACGGTAACAACATGTACACCCTTTCCTTCTAGGGCATTTAAATAGATTGACAAAACAGAAGTTAGTGTCTTTCCTTCTCCCGTTTTCATTTCTGCAATATCACCAGTATGCATCACATAAGCACCCATCAATTGCACAGGATATGGATATTCGCCAATCACTCTTTTTGCTGCTTCTCTAACTGCGGCAAAAGCCTCAGGTAAAATATCATCTAAAGTTGCTCCATCTTCAATTCTTTCTTTAAATTCTGTTGTTTTATATTTTAGTTGTTCATCTGTTAAATCAGCCATAACTTGGGCATACGTTTCAACAGGTGCGACTGCTTTTTCTATCTCTTTAACTCTCTTTTTATCAAAATTAAATAATTTATCAATAATAGCCATAATAAATCCTCCTAACTCATTTATTCTACATGATTCCCTACTATAAAGCAAAGAAAAGGTTAGATAAAATCTAACCCTACTCTACAACACGAATGTTACAAGCCTGTAATCCGCAATCGCCATTAACTAACTCGAATTCTACTTCTGCACCTTCTTCAACTGTTTTGAAACCTTCCATAACAATTTGTGAATAATGGAAGAATGCATCTTCTCCATCCACTGTGGTGATGAATCCAAACCCTTTGTTTTTGTTAAAGCGTTTTACTTTACCAGTAGTCATCATAAACGTACCAAACCTTCCTTAAGATAATTATACGCCTTGTTTTTCATTATTCCAAGCGCTATTGTATGAAAATGTAACAGCTTTCAGCGTTTTTGCTTTGTTTTTAATTAACAAATGACAAATTTTCATCGTAGAACCCGTTGTTAGGATATCATCCACCAATAAAACCTTATCTGGAACCTCGCAGTTTTTCTTTAAAACGATATGTTCTTCTATCTCATTTCGCCTGTTTTTAGGCATCGAAGACTGTTTTAAATCCTCATTTTTTTCAAAGATCGACAGCGTTTTAAACCCTGCTACTTCCAACATCTGAGCAACATGATGAAACCCTCGCTTTTCAATAGCTTGTTTACTAGAAGGAATAACAACAAATGTAAAACCGTAATAGCGAAGTTTTAAATACCAATAAATTGGGTAAATAAACAAAGGGGCAAGAGCTTCATCACAACATTCCTTGTATTGCAAAATAGCTTGTTTGAACGCTTCATTATATACATAAAAACTTTCTACTTTAAACGTCTTTAAATCTACCACTTTTCGCTTTATTTCAAACTTGTCTCGACATGCATCACACAAGACATCTTGATAATAGAAAACATCCAGTATATGACGATTTGATAACTCTTTTTTAAAACACATCAAACATCTCTGCTTCATTTAATCTTTTAAGCTCCTTTATTGTATCCTTAGCTTTTACAGAATATCGATTTGAAAGAATCATGCACTCCCCTACAGGATCATCAAACCTCCTACCAACTCTTCCTAGCATTTGGATCATACTAGATAAATCAAACACCTGATGTTCAGGGTCAATAATCACCACCTTAACGTGAGGAATGGTTACACCACGTTCTAGTATAGAGGTAGAAAATAAGACATCCATTCCCCCTTTTTTAAATGCATCAATCTTTTCTTGTTTATCCTCTGATTGACTAGACACAAAATCGCAACGAAACATCCATCGATAAATGCGCGCATAAAGTTTACAAAGTCGAATACTTGCTACAAACACAATCACAGGCTTATTTCTTTTTAGAAACTGTATTAATTGATATTGCAAAAAAATCCATGGTCCAACACAGAGTCTAGGTACTGGTAAGGGATAAAGATGTGGGCGGCGATTTAAACATAAATA